>JAAFKJ010000070.1 GCA_021399395.1 Candidatus Heimdallarchaeota archaeon | reverse complement strand
TAGCCCAAAGGTCAAGTAATACAGCTTGCCCTAGAAAATTACTTAAAGTATAATTTATTCTGGAATCGACATCCATTATCGTAAAATCCAGAGCTGGGTTTCCAGGTTCAATTACAGTAATTTCTGAATTTCCTCCTTGTTCTATGTTTGTTGTTATGGCATTTATCATTTGTATATTCATTAAATTGAAAGCAAAAGTAACAAGAAGTAAAATCGACATTAATATTGATTTTTTGTTCTTTATAGTGACCTAAAAAAAGCAGTTGTATTTCAATTTTGCCTAATTGCAAAAAAATCATAATTGTTCAAAAAAAGTATTAGACTTTCAAAAGAATATTTGTCTATATTCCTAATAGTAGGTCTTATATAGGTTTGTGAGAAAGAAGTATTGGTTGTGAGTAATTTGTTTTATTTCTCACAACCCTCCCTCCCTCACCGATGACTTTCTTCTATAATTTCGTTTAATATTTTATCAAATTCTGTTCTTTTTAGATACCAGATTTTACTGATTTCTATTTCAAAAAGTTCATTCATTTTTTCCACTATTTGATGTCTTACAACAAAAATAACATTCATTTCTTTTAGTTTTTTTTCTTTCTTTAGGAATTGATTTATACCCTCATATAATCCTCTTTTTTCTGATTCTAGCCAAGCTATTTCGTCTATTATTACTATATCAGCTGATTCTATCTCTGAAATTGTCTTCC
The DNA here is from genome assembly GCA_021399395.1 of Candidatus Heimdallarchaeota archaeon. Lineage (GTDB taxonomy): Archaea > Asgardarchaeota > Heimdallarchaeia > Heimdallarchaeales > Heimdallarchaeaceae > UBA460. The sequence continues at coordinate 33,500 of JAAFKJ010000070.1, read as the reverse complement.
TAGCAAACGCTAAAGCTCTTTTTGAAAATTTGAAATCTCCTATTTCTTCTTCTAGAATATCTCCTTCTTTCCACAATATTTCTTCTTCATTGGTATCTATATTGACAAATATTTTTTCTTCTTGTCCTCTTGTAATTATCCCTCTTACTTCATAACCCTCAATAATTAGCTGCTTAGAAAGTTTTTCAGCAAGAAAAGATTTTCCTTCTCCCTTTCTCCCTGTTATCACAAAAAAAGGCATGATAGTTCTTACTCACTATCTACTATTATATCTCTCCACGATTCTAGTATATGCACAAACCCTTTAGCTCCTGCATCTACTACGTTTGCTTCCTTCAAAACATCTAACATTTCTTTTGTTAGTTTTAGAGTGATGTTGCTTGCATCTACTAATTCGTTGATATATTCTATCCAATCAATTGCTGGATTTTCTGTGATTAGATCTACTGCTTTGTCAGTAACTGCTTTCATTACTGTGAGTATTGTTCCTTCTGTTGGATTCAGAACTGATTCATATGCAAACTCTGTTCCTTCTTTCAAAGCTTCTGTAAATGTTATTGGTGTTATTGATAGTGCTTTATCTAGGTGCTCTACAACACCTATGAGAAACTGTGAATATATTACTCCCGAATTTCCTTTTGCTCCTACAAAGCTCCCCTTACTTATTGCATGAAAGATTTTGTCACCATTCCCTTCAGATATCTCTGCAACTTCTTTCACTATTGCTTGTAACGTATAATAAATATTAGACCCTGTGTCTCCATCAGGTATTGGAAAAACATTTATCGCATTGATATTTTCTTTTTCAAGAGCGATGTGCTTCTCACTTTTAATCATCATTTTTTTGAAAAGAATAGGTTGCAGGGATTGAGTTTTTCCAATCATGTTACTCACTGTCGTTAGCATAATAGATAAAACTCTTTTCTTTAAAAATGTTATTTAATGTAGAAAGGTAGAATTTTTCAAGAAATGCATATCATTTTTTGAGTCCTATCGTCAATTTTAAGAACTATTCTTTTGGAGCAGAGCTTGTTTATGGTGAATTAATTTGGCAGAAGAAGGTTATTGGGGAATCTACAAAAACATTGAAAATATGCCTTTAGAGAGGTTTGATCCCTTTAGAACAGTAGTAAATGAGTTCAACACTAAAGTTGGACATGTGACACAATTTTCTCCTATTAGAGGGAAGCGTCCTTTTGAACACGAAGAAAGTGAAGAAGAGGAAATATGTTTACAATCTCCAACAAGTGATTCATTCTGCAGAGTAGTCAAAGGTGAACTACCAGCAGTTATTTTATCCAAAGATGATAAGATTGCAGAGCATTCATTAAGTGTTAATTCGACTAAAGGTAATTTACAAGATTCTACAGCTATCTCTATTGTTAATCTCTTTACTCCCATGGCAAGAGTGTTGTATGATAACGCTCAACAAATTGATTCAGTTAAAAACAAGAGTGTAGGAATTGGTATAGTTCATCTTTTAACAAGTCATTATGATGTTTTGTCTGAAGTGCCTGTAGAAGAAGCAGTTAAGCTCCTTACAACCACACAATTGGTTCATAAGAATAGTATCAAGGAACTTAAAGAGAAGTATAACACAGAGAAACTAACAGTTATGCATTTCTTCAATATAGGAGAAGAATCAGGTGCAAGTATATGCCACCTTCATTCTCAAACTTACATTTATGCTAATGATATAGGACATGGTTGGACATCACTTGGATTTTTGAGTGTTCCCGGTTTTCATAAGAAATTCAAAAATGATGAAAATTATTGTTTAGCTTGTGAAGTAGCAAAGAATGACAACAATGTTGTTGATCCTATTGATCAAGAGCTTCTTGTTAAAGAGAGGATAGTTTTTGAAAATGATGAATGGATAGTATTAACTGCCTTTTCACCAGAAAGAGATGGACAATTACGATTAATTCCTAAAAGACACGTTGCTCAGTTTGTAGAATTAGATAAAAAACAGATTCTTGGTTTAGGCGAAGCTCTTGTAACAGCTAATAAAGCATTAGACAACTTCGTAAGAATGGCTAATCCTAGCATGAACCTTTTGCAGGATAGAAATATCCTTTTCAGGCAAGATAACGTGGGGTATAACTCTGGTATGCACCTCATGATAGATATCATCCCCATTCAGAGAATCGGTGGAGCAGAGATTATGGAAACCTATCGAATCGCTACTATGTTTCCTGAAGACGTAGCTAAAATCATGAGAGAAAGCTTAAAAGAAACAAAGTAAAGCCAAACATAGAGGTCAATTTAATGGCAGAAGAAGAGAAGGTTCCTGTTACCTTTATACTCCATGCTTACCAACCAATTACTCAGAGAATTGAGATTTTGGAAAGAATAGTTAATAATTGTTACATCCCCTTTTTCGAAAATTTATCTAAAAAACCTAATGTTAGAATTACTCTCAATGTGACAGGATGTCTTCTGGAAGTTCTCGCAACCAAATATCCCTATGTTCTAGAACTTATTGAGAAGTGCATATCAGCTGGACAAATAGAGATTATGGGCTCAGCATTTTATCACCCTCTTCTTCCATTAATTTCTATTGAGAATCAAAAATATCAAATCGGGAAGCAAAAGGAAATAATCCAGAATATTCTAGGGATGAAATCTACCGTTTTCTTCCCTCCTGAATTAGCGGTGTCTGAAGAAATTTTACTTCAGATACTAGATAAAGAATATACAACTGCAATTGTTCCTGAAAATATCAATTCTGTTCCATATGGTTGCAGCTATATTTTGGAAGATGGTAGATCAATTCAATTAATTAAAAGAAACAAGGAATTGAGTAATAAGATTTCATTTAACCATTATAATCGAAATATATCACACTGTGTCATAGACTTAGAAATTCAATACAGACAAACCAATTTGCCAATCATAATGGCGATGGATTTAGAAACATTCGGAGAGCATATGGCTGAATATTATTATTATTTCTTTAATCTCGCAGATCAAATAGAAACAATGACATTATCCAGCTGTTTGAATAGATTTCCAATAGAACAAGTTAGTGACGTTTTCATTCCTTCTTCTTGGTCAACAACCCAAGCTGATATAGAAGCTTTCGTTCCCTATCCATTGTGGAATCACCCTTACAATTCTGTCCATCAACTTCAACACACTCACCTTCGATTACTTCACCAAATCAAGCGCTTCTTACTTGAAGGAGATTGGATTGATGAGTATCATGCAGCTTATTATTCTTGCCAATTTTGGTGGGCATCAAAAGATTGGTGGTCACCTGAATTAATTCATACGGGATTGAAATATCAGAGAAATGCTCTAGCCAATATGATTGAAGATCTCTCGAAGGACTCGCAACAAATAATTTTAAATCTCTCAAATGACATAATTCAAAAGATAGTAGATATAGCATCACAATTAGAGGATAAAAATGAACATAGTATTTATTTCAGCTGAAGTAGTTCCTTTCTCCAAAACAGGTGGTTTAGGAGATGTTTCTGCAGCTTTTCCAAAAGCTATGAAAGAATTGGGACATAATATAGTAATCTTTACACCGTTGTATAAGAAAATCAATTTAGAAGCACACAACATCAAGTTGGTCAAAAAGGATCTTGTAGCCCCCGTAGGTGATGGGTTAGAAGTTTTTGAACTATATGAATCAACACTCCCTGACAGTTTGGTTCAGGTTTACTTCATCAAGAACAAATATCTCTTTAGAGAGGGTATTTACGTAGATGAAGAAACAGGAGAGGATTATGCAGATAGTGCAATGAGATTCTTCAGCTTTTCGCAGTCAGTTTTCACTTCTCTTGAGTTACTTGATTTTGCTCCTGACATCATACATGCAAATGACTGGCATACAGGTTTAGTACCATTTTTGTTGAAAACACAATATGTTGAAAAACCACTATTTAGTAAAACAAAATCAGTTTATACCATTCATAATATAGGGTATCAAGGTATTTATCCTCTTGAGAAATTAGCAGATGCTAATATCCCTGAAATTTACTACACCGACGATTTTCTTGGTTTCAATGACCAAATTAACTTCATGAAAGCAGCAGTCGTTTACACTGATATTCTGACAACTGTTAGTTCTAAATATGCTGAAGAAATTCAGACCAAGAAATATGGATTTGGGTTAGAAAAATTCATTGAAACTCGTAAGGATGATCTCTACGGAATTGTTCATGGAATCGACTTAACTATCTGGAATCCTAAAGTAGACCCCCTCATTGTCAAGAATTACGATGTTCACAAGTTGAAGGGCAAAGCAGAATGTAAGAGTTATCTACAAGATAAACTAAACTTAGATGTTTCAGATAAACCTATTCTTGGAATAATAACTAGAATTGCATCACAAAAAGGACTGAACATGATAATGAAAAAATTTGATGCTATCATGGACCTGAAAGTTCAATTTATTCTATTAGGAACAGGAGATCCAAAACTAGAAAAGAGATTCAAATCAAAAGAGAAGAAGTATCCTGAAGATTGTTCAATAAATATAGAGTTTGATAACCGTTTAGCACATCAAATTGAAGCTGCATCAGATTTCTTCTTAATGCCAAGTATCTATGAACCTTGTGGGTTGAATCAAATGTATTCAATGGCTTATGGAACAATACCTATCGTCAGGAATACAGGAGGATTATCAGATACGGTAACTGATTATGTTGATGATCAAGCTAATGGGAATGGATTTGTTTTTGAGAATGCCAAAGCAGATGAGTTCTTTGAAGCAGTAGAACTTGCAGTAAGTCTATATCATAACGATCAACCATCTTTTATCAAATTACAAAAGAGAGTAATGAATATTGATTTCTCGTGGAATAATGCAGCTAAGAAATGGCAGAAAGTCTATGAACAAGCACTAAAAAAGAGATGGAAGAAAAAATAGAAACAATCTATTTTCCTCGTTCTTCATTTTTTATCAACTATTAACTTAGATTCTTTAACAACCGAATCCTTTTATATTTTCTCCAGTGTACTATTTGAACCTATCAAATGTTATAGATTTAGGAAATGTGAGTGAATAATGAAAAAGAAGAAAAGAGCTATAATATTAATTGTATTTATTCTAATTTTTACCTTCCAGTTAATTTCGCTGATGAACACCACAACTACAGCAGAAATATTAACATATCCTGCAGCATCAATAGAGGTTAAGGAGGATATTGCCTATGTTGCAGAACGTACAGGTGGAATTGAGCTCATAGATGTAAGTGATCCGTATAATTTAGAAAATCTGGGAAGATTTAATGATGATACTGGTAACTTCATTGAACTTGTGATTAATGAAAACTATCTATATGCAGCATCTGGAGAGAGTGGATTAGTAATTTTTGACATTTCAGGCAGTACAAGTAGTATTTCACCGCTTTCAAAGATTTATGATTTAGCTAATATTACTAGATTTTTAACCATTCAAAATGAGATAGCTTATATTGATATTAATGGTGAAGGTTTTGCTATTATTGATGTATCAGATCCAACTACACCGATAGTTCTTTCCCGAACTGCAAAAGATACAAACCCCGCCCTCGATTTTATTGATTCTAGAGATATAGCAATCAAAGATAATTTTGCTTTTCTTGTTGGGTACGCATCTGGTATAACTGTTTTCGATTTATCTGATAAATCTAATCCCGCACAATTATACACTTATACTGAATTTCCAGGTACATCGGAGTCACTGCATGTTCAAAGCATTGAAATTGTCGATGACATAGCATATATTGCAGCTGATACAAGCGGGTTAGTTGCTCTTGATATCTCTGATCCATCGGATATTAGTGTTTTAGGAAGGTTCAATGTAACAACTCTTACAATAGTAAGTGAAGTATATATTGAGGGGAATCATGCATATTTGATAACTTCAAATCACATTAATTTTGAGTATGGACTAAGAATAATAAATATAACAGAACCCTCAACCTTTCTTGAAATAAATAATTATATCGCTATAGAGACTATGACAGAAGATTTCTATGTAGACAGTGTGAATGATCTTATTTATTTGTCACACTCAGATGCCAGAATTTCTGTACTAGATGTATCAGACATTAACAATCTTATCTTGATAGAAACTTATGAAATAGCAGTTACGATAACTACACCTGCTGATAATGGAAATTATCCCTTGCTAAGTCTTTTTGGAATCGTAGTAATCTTAATCATAACTAGAAAAAAGAAGAGAATATTGTTTGGCTAAAGCTCAAACCACTTATAGACATCTTGTTCCCAAGCTATGCTATCTTCCTTCTCAATTTTTTCTAAAAGTTGAATAGCTTGATTGTTTATCTTACCATCTTTGTATTGTTTAAGTAAGACATATAATTTCTTGAAATTATCATAATGTAGTTTTATTCTAACCTCGGCATAGTCTCTTGCAGACCATGTTGAGATTAAAAACGTCCAATCTGAAGATGAAAGCAAGAATAACTCTCGTCCAAGTTGATTGATCAATCTTTTTGCTAAATTGAAATCGCTATAATGAGTCTCTTTGAATTCTTTCAAAGCTTTAAGATAGAGGTCTTCACATTCGTAAATATATTTCCAACTAGCAGTTGTATCATCATTCAGCCATATCCAGTGGAAATTACCTTTTCCCCAAGATCCCTCCGGAAGAGGAACATAGATATCTTCACTTGGAGGATATTTTTCCAAATAGTTTCTGGTTGTAGTTGTTGCAATATCTTCATCTTCATTTACTTTGGTGATTATTCGCTCTAGAAAGCCCACAGCCTCAAACCACCAATGCCCGAAGAGTTCGAAATCGTATGGACAGACTACTATCCCTGGTATTCCTGATTCAGTATAATTCTGAAGGATACTCTCTTTAGCTACTTTGAAGAAATGTTCTGAATTTTCATCTAATCTTTCGACAATTTTACTGTGGTTATAGACTTCTTTTTCTCCCAGATCAACATCTTTGCCTGTCACTTTCCAGTACCTGTTACCGGAAGGCCAGTGCTTCTTATGAAATTCTAAATAGTTCCCATCTCCTGGAAAACCTATATCACCTGACCAGACAAGTATTCCTGTTTTATCATCTCTTGTGAAGAAACTGACCTTATTATCATAATCTTCTGTTCCTCCTGCTAGATAGGGTCTGAAGAGTGAATAATCTTTGTCTTCTAGATCTGGTTTCTGTTTCTCAAATTGTGTCCACAATTTCTTCAACGCATCAAATTTATCTAGATAGGTTCCTATGCTTTCTCCTCCTCTTAATAATGGAGTATCAACAAGGAAATAGCGAATGTTGTGCTTAGCTAGATAATGCTCGATTCCCTTTCTATCAAACTCCTCATCTGTAATAGGATTCCTCCACCTATATTCTGGACGATAAGCTAGTTCAGGTAACCACATTCCTACCGAATCATTCCCACCATATCTGTATTTGTAGATACTTTGTCCACCTTTAATCTGTGCATTTACAGTCTCTTCTTTTCCTAACAAGGGAAGGTATCCATGTGTAATTCCACTGGTGATTATCTCTATTGCTCCCTTATCTTGTAGTCTTTTGTAACCTTCGATTATGTTTCTGTCAAATCGCTCTACGAACTGTTCCTTGACAGATGAGTAGTAGCTTATCCAACGCTCTGCTAATTGTGCAATATCTTTATCCCCTACCCAATTAAAGTGTTCTTTATCTTTGTAACTCTGTTCAATTCTGTCATTAAGATAAGTTTCAAATCCAGCTTTGAAACTTGGATGAGCTAGTTGTTCAGTGAGCACAGGAGTCATACCTATTGTTAACATATTGGTATAACCTTTTTTTTCGTGTAGATTAGTTAGCATGCTTAGAGTAGGAGTATATGTTTCTGCAGCTGCTTCATGTAACCATACTTCTCCATGAGGCCATGTACCTTGCTCGAGCACCCAAGGCATGTGACCATGTAGAACAAAACTGAGATAACCTTTAGTCATTGATATGTGCTAAAATTACTCATTCTTTAATGTTTTCGAAATTGAATAAAAAAGTTGATTAGATAAGATTATGTGGATAATGAAGTCGTAAATTTATTACTATCCCGCATTGCATACAAAACTTCTCTTTCCTAACAATAGGTTTTCCACATTTCAGACAAACATTGATACTCTCTTCAACTGGTTCTTTGTTCTTTCCCTTTTTCAAGATAGTTCACCATCAAGATTCTCAACCATCATCATAGTTTCACTCATGATTGATTCTCTCTCTTCTTTGTTCTCTGCGCACACTCTAATCTTCAGTTTAGAAGGAATTATGGTACTAAAAATGTGACTCCATTTCCTTTCATCATGAATTATTTTGACACCATTTAGAGTATTTATAATCTTGTTTTCGTTATCTTTCTCATAGATCTTTTTCAAGAACAAATCTGGATTGGAAACCAATGAGTATGGTTTGTCCTCATAAATTTCTTTAGAGCAAATATCTCGATCTTCAACAAATGTAGAGATGTATTTATGTTTCTCATCCCGAGCAAAAGATGAGAGAAGTAGCATTGTTGATGCGAATGGTTCCGACCCATTTGAAATAGTTGGGTGAATATAATTTCCTTGTTCATTTGCTCCAAAAATTGCTCTTTGAAACTGTATTGTTCGGGAAATTTCACCCGGATACTCACTTGTAAAATGAACATCAATATTGTGATTGTTTAACCATTTTTCCATCATCCACAAAGTATTAGATAGAACTACTTTCCCTTGTTTTCTTCCAATCATCTTATCCTGTAGTAAAACTGATACAATTACGCAAGGATCAATAATTCTCCCATGTTCATCCAAGTAAATTGCTCTGGAACCACTTGGGTCAAAAGCTATCCCCAGATCGCCATTTGCAGCAACTATGGTTCTTGAAAGGATAGACAGTGATGTAGGATTCGGGAGAGATGCGGGAATATTTTCTGGTTTGAAAGCATTCAATGCCAGAACATTACATCCATTCTGTACCAATATATTTGGAAATACTTCAGCTACTGGTCCAAAAGCACAATCAATTACAACAGAAAAATTTTGTTGTCTTAAAACTTCAGTACCTAAGGCTGAACTTAATGCTGCTCTATAGAGATCATTGGCTTGTTTCACAGAGAGAATATCTGCGATTTTGTCAGGAGGTGCCCTTACAATAGGTTTTTTGTTGATCTTATTTTTAGAGTATATATCAGTGAAAGGAATCTCAATGCCTGTTTGATCGAAGATTCGAATGTTTATTTTATCAGCTGTTCTATGGGCTGCAGCCATATGAACCCCTGCATGAGCGCTAAATCTTCGTAAAGCAAATTGAACTACTGGTAAAGAGCATGCGTGTAACTCAAAAACAGTTGTCCCTACACTAATTAATCCTGCATTGAATGCTCGGCTAATCATTCGAGTGTCTTTTCTATAATCTCTTGCTGATACAACTACTGCTTCTTCACCTCCTAAATATATTCCGAGAATTTCTCCAAGCAAAGAAGCTTGATCTGGTGAAAGTTCATTTGCTGTTCCAGCTAGTCTATTTTTTCTGTTCAAATGACAAAAATCATACTCTTTAGGTTGCATCTAGATAAATTAGATATCTACATTTTTTAAATGTGTTTGAAAAAAGAAGAAAGAATTGCAGTTACTTGTTCTTTCTTTTCTTCTTTAAGTAATATTTAGAAGTTATTGGTATTATTAGAGTAATTGTTGATAACAGAAAGGAAAATGATGATTCATCTGTTCTATCTATGGAATCTGTTACTTCAACAGGATTAAGTGGAAAGATATCTACTGAGTAAGCATATCCCGCAATGGCGTAAGAATAACCTTCTATGTTAGACCACCAGTTACCCTCAAATGTTTCAACATCGTAAAACGTGTTGTTATAACCGTCATCCCAACATTGAGATAATCTACCGGTTGGATCTGTTGCTTGATTAAGGTTGAAGACATTATGGTGAATCAAATTGTGTCTTGAATCTAAGTCCAGAGATATAGCATAAACAGAATTCCCAACAAATGAATTATATAGGAATTGGCTATAGGTAGTTCCTTGTATTTTAATGCCATAAAAATTCAAACTGATATTACTCCACATCACATTTACTCTATAAGAATCCAATAAAAATATCCCATCAATATTTACATTTAAAATATTACAATTTTGAATAAAACAATCATCTACTAGGTTCATGTATATTCCGAAATCCCCATTATACACATCTACATCAGAAATGAATGCATTATCTAATACGTTAAAATATATATTCATTCTAGAATTATTAGCTATCAAGGATCCAGTGATCGAGAAATCATTTATATTTGTGAATAGGAGACCATTTCTATTGTTAGTAATTTCACAATTATCGATATTAATCGTACCTGCAGCTCTAAATTCTAACCCTGCAGCTAAATTTGAGTCTATAATGGAATTAGAAATGTTAAGATTGTCCGAGTTAAAGAATTGTATCCCTGAGTAGATATGCCCACTTACTATACACTGATCTAAGGAAAAAGTCTGACAATATTGTATTGAAATACCTATATCTCTTGCTGTAATCTCACAATTTGTCATAGTGAAATTTCTAGAGTTGATAATCGTCATTGCAATGGGAGTATCTTGAATTATTTGATTTCTCAAAACAACATCTGAGCAGTTAAAAAATATAAACTGACCATATTCTGGTTCAGAAAGAGTGACAGAATCCTCTTCATAGAAAACGCCTAATTCCTTACCATTTACAGTATTGTTTTCAATAACAATTGTTGGAAGTGCAAGGTCACTTATACTACCAAAAGTCACTCCTGAAGAGATGAAAGAATTATCTCTAATGGTCAAATAGAAAGTATAACTTGCTGAAAATCCATACCCTCCGACTGTGCTTGTAAAAGTGTTATTAGAAACTAATGTAAAGTTTGAATCAAGGATGTTTAATCCCATTTGATAATTGTTTACGAAGACATTATTTTGAAACGTGCAATTATTAGAGCCAAAGCAAAATATTCCTGCAAGATTATTTTCGATATGAAGATTCTCCACCAAAATTAAAGAACAGTTAATCAAAAATAAAATACCAATGTTTGTATCAGTAATTGTCTGGTTTATCGTATCTGTTAGATACATTATCTTCTTTCCATCTAGAACATTTCCAACTACCTCAAAACCCCTATAATCGTCTATTGTATCTTCTATTATAGCAAATAAATTGTCTTCAAGACTGTTATTATAGACACAAGAACCTTTGGATTGATAGAAAGCTAATCCATAGTCGCCATTTGATCTAAGTGTATTATTTTCAAATATATTGCCTACTGAATAGCTTTCTACATAAATTCCAATATAGACGTTGTTTTGACATAAATTATTGACAATTGTAGAATTATATGAATGCTCCATATCAATACCCACAGCATTTCCTATACAGATGTTATTTTCAATATTGACTTCTGAACAACTTTGTAAAAATATCGCATGTGTGGTAGTACAGTTTTCAATTATATTGTTACTGACATTTGCATAACCGGAAACGGCTTTTTTAATAACAATACCACCATAAATTGCGTTTATAATATGACAATTTTGAATCACAAAGTGATGTTTAGGACTATTAATGTAGATTCCATAATTTTCTTCTTCAATTAACAGATTTTCGATTCTAAAAGGATCATCTTCTGTACCATTTCCTGGAAAATTGTACTCTACCAAGTCAGTATCAGAATATATCATAATCGACTCTGAAGTAACCAGATTCTTAATAGATGGACTAATTTTTTGATTATTTTCAGATATTGCTCCAGATTGAATGTTTGTAGAAGTCTTTGTTAAATTTGCTGTTAAGAAGAGGACAACAATTATTGAAACCAAATATTTTTTCATTTAACTAAACCACCTAGGTATAATGTTCTATTGTTTAACCACTTATATAAGTGACTGACATTTTTACTCTAAGTTTCTTTTTTGAACATGTTCCAGAAATCGAGTTTAGCGAATAAGCTTGGAAAATTCTTCGATTTAGCAACAAATATCAACACAATTAAAACGACTGAACATATTGCGGATAGCACACAAAACTCGCAGAAGAGTTTTATTACAAAAATCTCAATAACAGTTAGGTAAATTGAGAAAAGAAATCCCACAATGGAAGCTGCAGGTAGAAAGAAACCTAGCCAGTATTGATTATCAGTATAAATTGCTAAAAATAAAAATGCAATGAAAGCCAAATAAAACAAACACCCTAACAAACTCACTGGGATTCCTAGTATTTTTGCATATACACTTTGATTTACTGTTTCACACTGAAAGACTCCTGTATTTATTAAGCACTTGAAATTTTGTGTTAACTCCATATAGTATAGGTAAAGAGCATCCAGAAAGCCAATTAAAGCTACCACTACAGAAACTTGCAGAAGCACAATATTGGGGTTTGTGTCGGTCACTTTGTGATTTTGAATGGTAAATTATATAAATGATGTCCACCAATGTAATTACTAGTAATAGCATAGTAGAAGGGGGTTCGAAATGCCGTTAAAAGAGATAGAATGCTTAAAATGTGGGACTATACTGAAAAAGAGAGTTGGGGAAGCCATAAATTTATCTGAAAATCCTAAAGCTGTTAATGATATAATTGAGGGGAAGATTAACTTTTCTTACTGCCCAAAGTGTAAGACAAAAATCGAACATAAGTCTCATGTCTTACTTACTTACTTAGATCCACCAAGATGGATATGGCTTGTATCGAGAAAATATCAAAATCCGAAGTATTGTGAAGAGTTTTTCACTACAATTGTTCCACCAGGATCAGTGGATTTCATTGAACAAGACATGGTATTTGTTGATTTTGGAACACCTTGTGAGAGTCTTGCTTATGTAATTGAGAATAAACTCCCACAAACCTCAAAGGATTGGTTAGAATTAGGGAAGATTCATACAGGTTCAGAAGCTGTAGATTGTTATAAGAATGCTTTGAAAATCAATAGTGCTCTTACAGAGGCTAAGAGTCTTCTAAACGAGGAAATGGATAAACTCAAGACATATCAATTATGAAACTGAAACTAGAGCAGGTTTTCTAAAGATTCTCCCTTATGTTGTTTTTCTCTTAGTTGATATAAGGCATCCACTGCTCTTCTCATTTCAGGGATTACTATTGAACCACCAACAATCAATGATACTGCCAATGTTTCAGCAATTTCGTCATCTGTGCATCCCTCTTGTACTGCTCTTAAAATATGGTATCTTACACAATCTTCACATCTCAAAACTAGAGAGGTTGATAATCCTAACAATTCTTTGAATTTCACTGATAGTGCTCCTTCTTGATATACTCCTGTATCTAAGGCAAAAAATCTGTTAACTTGCTTGTTTTGTAAGTTGAATATTTTTTCATTCATTTCTTTACGTTTGTTTTTAAATTCCTCAAAATCATCCATCTATACAACCAAGTAGGTTGTAGAGTAGGAGAATTTATTTTTTACTATTGAACTATTTAAGGACTAAACTTTTAATAGTTGTATAGAGTATTCTGATTGGGATATCATTTGAAGATTTCAATTGTTGGGGATTATGCAAGTCAGAGTTTTCTAATTGGAAAGGAATTGGAAAAACGAGGGTATAAACTTGAATATTTCTTTCAACATAATAAGTTTACAGATTTACCTGCCAAATATCATAAACTTGGATCAGTTCAAGGTCCTCTAATCTGGAATTATATGTATACAGGTTTTTGGATGACATTAGGCAGATTATTTAAGAAAGCAGATATCCAGATTGTCAATGGAACTTATCCTAAATGTGTTAGAACAAGAAATACTTGCTATTCCTATCACGGTTCCGATCTTAGACTTGGGACAGTTAAACCAAAGTTCCCATCATTTGTATCATTAAAAGAGCTTCAGGATTATAACCAAATTTCTATTTTTCTACCCAGAATTGTTGATGAGAGTAAGTTCTTTCCTTCAGAAGAAATCAAGGAAAATAAACAGAAGTTCAAGGATGAAAATGGTATCGATTTTATAGTAGGACATTTTGCCCACTCCCCGCATATTAAAGGGTCAGATATTTTACAAAAAGCTATAGATGACCTTACTAAAAATGAATCAACCAACATACACTATCTAAATGAACCTGTACCCAGAGAGAAGATGTTTGAAACATTAAATTTCTGCGATTTTGTATTGGATCACGCAAATCCTAAGACTGGTAAAACATACAATGTAATTTCCATTGAGTCTCTATTATGTGAAACACTAGCTGCAAGTTATTATGAGACAGATTATATAGACTTTCCAGAGATGCAAGACGTTATACACTATATTAATCCAGATCCTGAATTAATCAATGGTTCATTGTTAAATACATTTTACAGCTCAAGAAAAATTGATCGTCAAAAAGTTTTGAAATTTCATGGTGTAAAAGTAGCTGTTGATACTCTGGAAAAGTATTGGAAGATCTGGGAATTCATAGATTAGTAAGTTTTGATTAACAAATAGTATTAAGAATATGTATTTTCATAGAGAGTGTTTAAGATGGAAATAGAATGGAAAGATGAAATTCTGTATAAAGACTTAGTAAAATGGGGTGACAGGTTGAAGAAAGAAGCTCCATTTTTCAAAAAGATACTAGAGGATATGAGTAAAGAAAATGCTAGAATTTTAGATGTTTCTTGCGGAACTGGTTTTCACCTAGTAATGTTAAGTAAATGGGGTTTTAGTGGGATCGGAGTAGATATCTCTGAGCAAAATGTTGATGAAGCTGTAAAGCTTGCTAAAGAAAGTTCCGTTCAAGAAAGAGCTAAATTTATCTTAGGTGACATCCTAGAAATTGAAAAAGCAGTAGAAGGAGAGAGATTCGATTTCGTCTATTGCATTGGAAATACCCTTTCCATTTTTAGTGCTGAAGAAAGGAATATCATAATTCAGCAACTAATCAACGCCTTGAATCCTGGTGGAAAAATACTTCTACAAGTAGTAAATTATTTGTCACATTCTAACGATGATGTGTGGTATTATAATCCCAATTTGAAACGTTCTAGTAATGGTTCATTAAACTTCCACATACGAATGATGGAATGGAAGGAAAGGAATCAAAAAGTAACTATGTATGTTCATAATATACTGCAAGCATCAAAAGATTCAGAGGATTTCAAACTAGGTAAGAAGAAAACTGAATTCTTTGTTCTTCGTAAAGATGATTTTAAGAAATATCAAATAAATGAAAAGCTAGAAGTCACATTTTTAGGTGATTATTATTGGAATGAATTTGATGAAGAAAAGAGCAATGATCTTGTTGTGATCATTGACAAAATTGTCTAGTAGTCATCGAATGGATCAATAGTTTCTTCTAATAAAGTAACTTTCTTTCCTACAGCAGAGAAAATTGGTAAGGCGATAATTCTAAGTTTATTTTCTATAATCTGTTTTTCTTCAGCAATCTTCTGCTTATATTCTTCTTCAGAAATTAATCCTTGATCATAGATATTGGTCCATTCTTTTTCATAACACCCCTCAAGCTCACTTTGTGGCCATATACGAGCATTCACAAAAATCTCTGTTTCTAGACCACCAGAGGAGAAAACCGAAAGTAAGCTTCGACCAACACCTGGATTACCACCTTGACTCTGAAGAGTTTCTATATGGTATTTACCTAGTCCTAAATCTGGATTTTCTATCCACGCCAAATAATCTGGCTCTGCAAGGGCAACTATGTAACCACCTTTTTTACATACTCTCTTAAGTTCCATAAGTGACCCGAAGGGTTTTGGTTTCCATAAGAAGAAGTAATGACATATTACGATATCAAAAGATTCATCTCTCATAGAAAGTTTTTCAGCTGGTTCTCTGTAAAACTCTATGCCCTTGATTCTTTCGGAATTATCTGCAATGTTCATGTAATCTGAATCTATAGCTGTTATTTGTGCATCTGAAGCATCCCGAAGTTCTTGACTTATAACTCCTTGACGACATCCTACTTCTAGAATTCTTCTTGCATTCTTCAAACCTATTTTTTCATAGATTTTCTTTCTTAAATCTTTTGTATGTTCAATTTCACGTAAAAATTCTTCGTAATATTCGGGAGATTGGTCTGGACAAAATCCTTCGCTCATGTAAGTTGCTCCATTCTTTCTACGAGTAGATAAGTTGAGAAATAAATAAGCATTTTCGTTTAACTATGTCTTCAAAAATGTCAAGCGCTAGTTTTTTAAACTTAATTCTCACACTTTTTTTCATTAGGTGTAACTCATGAAATTAAAACATTATTCAGATGCAGAAGAACAATCAGTAACAGATTATAGTTCTACAGAAACAACTATTCGATGGTTGATAACTAAGGAGAATGAAGGCGCGCCTAGGTTTGCACTCAGACGTTTTGAAATTCAACCAGGAGGGCAAATTGGTATACATAATCATCCTCAAGAACATGAAATCTACTGTTTGGGTGGTAAAGGAGAAGTATTTACGCATTTTGAGAAAGTTGTTATGAGTAAAGATGATGTACTTTACGTTCCTCCTGAAGAACCTCACGGATATACTAACATTGGTGATGAACCTTTCATCTTCCTCTGCGTCATACCTTATCTCTAAAGCTAATCTTTACCACTTTTTGCTAGCAATTCCTTTATTTCAGCTAATTCAGTTTTCAATCCTTCCAGTTCTTTGAATTGCCTTATCCAGATTGGATTTACTGCCATACCCACTTCAGCTTCCCCTTTGTAAGTACCCCTATAGTAATCAAGCCGTCCTACTAAAACTGCGAGAGGGAAATAAATTACAGAGAAGATTATAGCAAAATTCCAAAATGACACCCATTCTGGGAGGAAGTACAAATCTTCCAGAAGGAGTTTGTAGAAAACAATTAGAATATTCACAAACCATATTGGAAGATAAAGCCAAGAGTTATGTCCTCTAAAGAAATATAGTCTTGTTCTACCTATTAAATCCAAACTTTTTCTTGCCTTTTTCTTTAGTTCTTTTTTTTTCTTACCCATAAAATCACTTTATTAAGAATAATTTGAGTATATTGAATTTAAACATATTCAAAAAATAAACGAAGAATGTATTCTATCTGAAATTAAATCAGTAATCCTCAAAGCATTAGTTTCTTCGCCCAGTGGCTTAAATCTGTATGGCAATTTGGACATTTTTTGTTCTTCTTCAACCATACAAGAATATGCTCTTTATGAGAGTAAATTTGACAACAAGGATGTTTAACAACTTCTTGTTTGTCAGATGGTTTGAGATCAAGATAACATATCATACATCTAGGTCTTTGAGCTCCACATTTATCACATTCTTCTTCTAGTGGGTCAAACGGATCATCACAGTTGTAGCATCTTAGTTCTTCAACTTGATAGCTTGAGGAATCTCCAGCTATTCCCCTTAAGCTGGAATGTAATGATACTGTTAAATCTAACACAGGTCTCACTGCAAAATCTTTATCCACAATTGCTTCCATATGGTCCTCGTTAATATACAAAAATTCTAGATGGTCTTTTAGATTCTCAATTCGATGGATTAATCCATGGTCATGTAAGATTTCAAACCACAAATCTTGATGTTCTGAGGAAATAGAATAGAAATTATCTAATTGAGGTATTTGTATTTCGTTTGGTGATTGAACTACCATCGAACTTCTCCTTCGCATTTCTAAACTTGAAGGGATTATTTTACGTAAGGTTCCATAAATTTTCAGAAAATTATTCTGTTGTTCGATTACTTTTATTTCCGAGAATAAAGTGTATCGATGATCTTCAGCTGTTTCTACTTGGAAACCATTCATTGCTCGTTGAATCACAGGAGCATTTGTTAATCTAAGATCTTTTAGTATGTTTTCCATGTCAAAAGTACTTCTGGGAGTCATTGTGCGCTGTATGTGTTGTTGATTTGGTTGCTGTCCTGCCTGATACGCAGGAGCGCTATAAAATTGAGAACGACCTGCTTGAGCATTGTAATCTCTATGAGCTGCCTGAGGATTATAGGTAGAATAATATCTCTGTCGTGAACGTTCTTTTTTCTTCTTCTTTCTAGCTCTACTAATTGGAATAGCTATGAATAAGATAATTACAAGAAAAGCAAAATATCCCAAATCCTCAATATTCATTTACGTGTTCTCCCATAGTTAATTTTACATGGCAGTTAATAAACATTTCAAAACCCTCTATTCAATTTAGTCTGATTCATCCATCTGGTTAAACTACTGTGACAATTTGGGCATATAGACTTCTTTCTTAACCAAGTCATAATATGATCTCTGTGAGCATAAATCTCACAGCAAGGCAGCATAACTACATCATCTTCTTCTTCTGGTTTTAAATCTTGAAAACATATTATACATCTTGGTCTAGCACTACCACAATTAGTACATGTTTCTTCCAGTGGGTCAAATGGATCTTGACAGTTGTAACAAAGGAGTATGTCAGCATCAGATGCATCAATGATCTTTGACATAAGCTCCATTGAAGGATTCATCTCCATAACCCAATCAATTAATTTGACTATTGTAGTGTCAGAATATACCAGTGCTTCAACATATTCACCTTTAAGAGAAAAATGTTCGAAGTATGGTCTAAGAAGTAACAAATTTTGTTGAAAGATAGGATCAGAGAGGAGATTTTCCCAGATCTCGGGTGTTTGAGAATTAAGAGAATAAACATTACTTAGAGGAGAAATGGAAAATTCTTTTCTTTGATTTGAGAATATTGAATCACGTTTTCTGATATCTAGCGAAAGAAGAGAGTCACTTTTTAATTTCAAAACTATACTTATTCCTTTGAATACTTCATCATAAACTACCTTAATTCTTTCAAAAAAATCAGCATAAATGTGGTCTTCTGGAACTATGAAAGTGTAACCACCTTCTATCTCATTAAATGATACATCTGAACTGAATCCAAGTAGTTCAGTTATTTTATCATATTCAATTTTTTTCTTTTTCTTTTTGACTACAGTTGCAACTCTGTTTATCGTTTCTATCGTCTCTAGTCTTTTAGATAGTCTATGATTGATCCATAAAACAAGATAAACGACAAATAATGAATTAGAGAAAATAGCAATGATTACAAAAAGAACAAAGTTAGAGGTTGTTAGTAATGAAACACCATGCCAAGCCATAAACAAACCAAAAATGTAAGCTCCTTCTAGAAGAATCACTCCAATTAATTCAAGAACGCTATACTCAGTGAATATCCTTTCAAAGTGAATCAGTCTTCTTCTCTTCAATTCATAAGCAACAATCGTAACAGCTGTAATTATTATAGGGGTAAGGAAAATTACGAAGAAATACGCAATTTGATCTACATAAATATACCTAAAATCTCTGACTGCTAATGCTATTAATGATATACAGTAAGATAGAACAAGAAGCTTGACTGGCTGTAATTTTCTTATGTTCATTCAGTTTCTTCTTCCTCAATTGTTTTCTCTACTTCTTGTATCTTTGTTTCACTTGATACAATGTTTTCAGCTTCACAATAAGGACAGATGATAACTAGGAATTCACCATCAGTTTTTTTCTCCCCACCCTCTAGTTCTTTACTACACATATCACAGAAATCAGGTTCAGGGAAACTTGGGAGTTCAACTAATAATTCTGTTTCTTTTTTCCATTCTTTCCAATTAATGATAATATACATAGATGCAAATATAACAAATAACCCTGCAATAACAGCTGCTAGAATAATCATCCAAAAGAAATCTTCTATTCGTAAAAATCCTATCACAAATCCAGCTACAAATAGAATTACAAAAGCTGAAGATAGCCACAGAAAGTCTTTTACTTCCATGTCATCGAAATATTGGATGATTGTCATACATATTAGATTATGAGAACTAATATTTAATTATTCCTTTTTCAAAATGGGATAATTTTTCGACTAAAAACTTATTAAAATCTAGTAAAATTTCTAACCATGACAACTTTTGGTGTTCAAATCGAACCACAAATGGGATATAATTGGCAAGAGATAACTGACATTGTTCAAACAGCTGAGAAGATTGAATTCACTCATGCATGGTTTTCAGATCATTTTCTATTAAGAGAAGATTCAGTTGATACTGATTGTTTTGAGTGCATATCAGCGATGATGGGAGCAGCTGCTAAAACAGAAAAATTACGAATAGGTCCGCTAGTATTATGTAACCTTTATCGCTATCCAGCTGTTTTAGCTAAACAATTTGCTACTTTAGATCATTTTAGTAAAGGTCGTATAGAGTTTGGTTTTGGTACAGGTTGGAAAGAGCTAGAATTCAATCAGTATGGGATAGATTTTCCAAGTGGAGGAGTTCGATTAGATATGTTTGAAGAAGCTCTTCAAATTATAAAGAGTCTTTGGACCGAAGAAAGAACTAATTTCGATGGTAAATATTACAAAATCAAGAATGCGGTTGCAGCTCCAAAACCTTACCAGAAGCCTTATCCAACAATTTGGATTGGGGTTGGTGGAGGAAAGGATAAGATTCTCAATCTTACAGCTAAATATGGAGAAGGAGTTAATTTTGCTTGGGCTGTTCCAGCTGATGAATTAGAACAGAAATTCAACAAACTAGATGATCTTATGATTGGTTATGGTAGAGATCCAAAAGACATGAAAAAATCTTATGGTGCCTGGGCTCAGATTTACAAGGATGAGGAAGAAAAAGAGAAACATCTTAAGGAAACAGCTGAACATCAAAAAATTACAGTTGAAGAGCTGGAGCAAAGATTGTCAAAGATTCTTCATGGTACTCCTGAAGAGATAATTTCTAAAATTAAATCATACAAAGATATTGGAGTAGATCATTTAATTTTGTTCTTCCCTCTAAAAGAAGAAATTGAACAAATGAATCTATTCAAAAACACGATTATGTCAAAGATTTAAATTTTAAACCAACCATTTATTAATCGCCTTTTTTTCTTTTAATCATGACTTTCTATGGTTTACAAGTTGAACCACAATTTGGTTTTGATTTCGAACAAATAAAAGAAATGGTTCAATTCGCTGAGAATAATAAATTTACTCATGCTTGGTTTTCTGACCATTTCATGATGACAGCTGATGCTGTTGACACTTTAGCATATGAATGCTTTACTGCAATGATGGCAGCTGTATCATATACCGAAAAACTTCGAATTGGGTCACTTGTTTTCTGTAATAATTACAGACATCCTTCAGTTCTTGCCAAGCAAATCGCTTCATTAGATCATTACTCTAAAGGAAGAATTGAATTTGGTTATGGTGGAGGGTGGAAAGAAGTAGAATATTCTCAGTATGGTTTAGAATTTCCTTCGACAGGTACTAGGCTTAAACAAATGGTAGAAGGAATCAAGGTTATACGCAATTTATGGACTCAAGAAAGAGCTAACTTCAAAGGAGAATTCTACGAATTAACTGATGCAGTTTCTTTTCCTAAACCATATCAAGAACCTTATCCAGATGTCTGGGTTGGGACTATGTACGGCAGACCAAAGATGCTGAATATTGCAGCAGAGTTTGCAGATGGCATTAATCTAGCTTGGGCTTATACAGTCGAAAGTTTTGAAGATAAAATGAACCAATTGGATGAGTTATGCGAGAAGTATAACCGAAAGCCTAAGGAACTTCGTAAATCATATGGAGTTTGGACTCGGATCTATGAATCTGAAGAAGAGAAGAAAGCTGTCTGGAAAGAAGTTGCAGAGAAAAGAGGTTTCTCTCAAGAAGAGATAGAAAATCGTTACAAGGGTTCAATGCATGGAACTATTGAAGAAATTCGAGAATGGATGAAAGCTTACAAACAACTTGGAATTGAACAATTTATTTTCATGTTCCCAATGAACAAAGAAATTGAGCAGATGAAAATAATGGCAGAGGAGATTATCCCTAAAATCTAGATAATCACCAAGCTTCTGGAGTGGTTAAGCCAGAACCAGTTCCAAATACAACTATTTTTTCATCTTCTTGAATTGAACCATTTTCTAACAGAGGTTCTAGAGCAGCAACTGCTGCAGCTCCTTCAGCTGATTGCATTATCCCTTCCTCTTTTGCCAATTGTGACATAACAATCTTCATTGTTAAATCATCTATTGCTATAGCTGATCCATTTGATTTCCTAAGGGAGTTAAGAATAAGATAATCAGCTATCGCAACAGGTACTCTTAAACCTGCAGCAATTGTTTCAGCATTCTCCCAGAATTCTGCATAATCTTTACCTTCTTCAAAAGCTCGAACAATAGGCGCACAAGTACTTGATTGAACTGAGATCATTTTAGGTCTTTTATCATCTATTAATCCCAACTCTTCTAGTTCATCAAATGCTTTCCACATACCAACTATTCCTGTACCGCCTCCAGTTGGGTAGATTATTGCATCTGGTAAAGACCAATTAAATTGCTCAGCTAATTCCAAACCCATAGTTTTCTTACCTTCAGCTCTGTAAGGTTCTTTCAAGGTAGAAACATCAAACCAATTATTCTCTATTCCTTGTTCTTTAGCTATTTTTCCAGCATCGGTAATTAATCCTTTTACAAGATGAGCATCAGCACCTAGTGCTTTTATTTCAGTAATTATGAAAGGGGGAGTATCTTCGGGCATGAAAATATGTGCATTAGATTTTGTTCGTGCTGCATAGGCAGCTAATGCTGCTCCTGCATTCCCAGCAGTAGGGATAACAAATTCATTAATACCCAACTCCACCGCACGAGAAACAGCTGCACACAAACCTCTACTCTTGAATGACCCTGTAGGATTAAAACCCTCATCTTTCAGATATAATTCATTCAGTTGTAGTTTTTCACCAATATTATTCAGTTTTACAAGAGGAGTCCACCCTTCACCTAGGCTGAATCTATATTTTTCTTGGTAAACTGGCATAATTTCAGCCATTCTCCATATATTGAATCTATTTCTAGATTGTAAAGATTGTTTATCCAATGTTTCCTTAGCTTTTTCCAGATCATAGTCAACAAACAAAACTTTACCACATGAACAGGTTTTATGTTTTGCAAGTATGTTGTGTAAATCACCACAAGCTGTACATCTTAGTTGAAAAGCAGTTGATGAAACATCTTTGTATTTGAATGAAGTCATGAGCAAATAGAAGTTTGAAGACAAGATAAAAACATTTTCTCTATGAATGGGAGATTAGTGAGGAGGAACTATAGATTTTTCTGGTTTTTCAAAAATGATATCTACCATTAAATCTGCTTCTTTTTGAATCATTGTTTTTGTTAAATTGTCATTTATTTTTGTATAAGAATCTTCAAACTTTTGGTTGAAGCGTTGAACAAAGTTGTAAAGTTTGGTTCGTGCATTAAAACTATCTCTATCACACGCTAATATCCCACAATAATTGCCAAAACTTTCCACGAGAAGCCTTTTACCTTCAAAATCGATTCCTCGTAATCCACTGCCGAATACTTCCGAAGACATTGTTCTTATAGCGGATACTAATCCGGAGATCAAAACATCATTCATGGTGAAAATTCTATTGAAATAGTAGGAATAGACAAAGTTACCTTCAAGTGTGAAAATATTGAGAAAATAAATTTGTGGCATTCTTTTTGTTTTCTTAATGTAAGAATTTTTAGCTAAATCATTGATCACATCAGTGATTTCGTTAATGATTTCTATTGGTTTCTCAATTTGGTTGGTTTGTATATTTAATACTGATTTAGAACACTTATGGATAAGTTGATTGTTATTATTTTCTTCTGCTAACCCTTTTGCTTGAAGGAAAAGATATTCAGCATCTACTATTTCATTTAAAGCTACAAGAAGCTGACCACTAATATACAAAACTTCAGCGAGAATTGGTAATTCTTGTTCTTGACATATAGAGATAACATTAGCTAAATATTTCTCAGATTGTGTTAGATCATCTTCTGATTGAGAAATTTTGTATCTATGGAGATAAGCTTCAGCAAGATATAATTGTGATAAAACTACGTATTGAAACTCGCTCAAAATTGCTAATTTATAACATTTTTCAAAAAATTCTATTGCTGAAGAGAGATCATATGTATCAAGATATACCCTACCCTGATAATAATAATAGGAAGTTAGCCACCTTTGATTTTTAGATTGTTCGCTCAAAGTTCCTCCTTTCTGAATATATTGTATTCCTTCATTGAAATTATTCTTACCAGGTATTTTTGTTAGAGCGAATCCATAAAGAAGATTAACAATTGGGGATTTATGACCAGTTAATTGAAGAGCTTGGTCTAAAGTGCTTATAGCATCTTCATACTGCTCTTGTTTGATCAATACCTCAGATAGAGTTATGTAAATAGAAGGTTTGGATTTCGAAATTTCTGGGTCTTTAAGAGCTTCCCTGCACAGAAAGAGTGCTTTTTCTAGGTTTCCTCTTGTATGCTCAAGATCGGCCATATTTGCAATTAAAGATGCAATAAATTCTTTGTTACCAATATTCTCTGCCATGATTACAGCTTTGCTATAATATTCTGATGCTTCTTCAAGATAACCTTTGAATCTATACAAACCACCAAGCATAGTATAACAATCCAATCTCTTTGTTTCCATATTGAGTGCTTCAGCAAGTTCTTTGTAAATTTCTAACCATCCTAAATAAGCCTCATCACCAGTACGGAATTCCCTGTATGCCAAATCGCTTACAACTTGCAATGTAAGTAAAGGATAATCTTTGATGAGAATTGTATTAAGTAGCATCGATTTAAACTCCTTAGAGTATCGCTGTATGGCCTGAACATCTGAATTCATTGAAGCAATCTCAATTGACATAATAATCGAAAAATCTTTGTGAAGCTGAGGTGATTGTTTCTTCAGTTCAACCATTTGAGAGATTATATTCGCTAGAAGTGTTGATACAGCGCTTTTTTCACCCAGATATTTTGCAGACTTGAAACGGAAGAATAATACTTCAAGATTTTCTACAGGTATAGGAAAAGTCAGTACTTTACTATATTGCGAAAGTAGAAAATAACCAGTTAAAGCTATCAAAGTATAGTTATCTCGTGATTCTTCTGAAATTTGTAAAGAGTTTGCTAAATCATCAGAAGCATATACAATTGACTGAAAAAAGCTAAATTCCATGTCTGTGTATTTTGAGAAAACAGGAAAGAAATTCATAAAATCTTCTTGAATAAATTTCTCATAGAGAGAAAATTCATTAGGAAGATCAAATTCATCAGGTCTCAAAATACTTCACATATATCTTTTATATGAAAATATTTCTTAAAGATTTTTACAGTGCTAGTAACAACTTTCAAGCATTGCCATAAAACACAAAACAAACCAATTCGAGATATTATCTTAAGATTCTTAAGGAAAATAAAGGAAAATATTATTAACATAGACAATAATTTCTAATTGAGAAAGATGAGTAACGAAATAAAAGAAAATCCAATTTTCGCTTCGAGTTTTATATCTAAATTTACTCACTATGCTGATGTTGATGCAGATCTTCGAGAAAATATAGAAATGGAAACCATCAAAGATATTTCTTTTGTTATACTTCCAATAGTAGACCAAGTTCCAGAAAAGGCTAGAGGAATAATCAGAATTTTTGTTACAAATAACACAGGTCAGCCTATTACTTTATCAGTTCGTTACTCAGTTATAGGTTGGTATAGTGATTTATCAAAGAAAAACAAATCTTCCAAGTTGGGAACAATTACAATCAAGCCTAGAGAAGTTTGGTTCAGAGATATCTCTTTTGTAAGTACAATTAAGCAAGGCAAGAATTATGTCAAGTTCCTTTTCATGCAAAATAGAGATGAATATGCATCTACACATATTGAGTATTCTCAAATACGGGAAATTGACGATCTGAAGCAAATTGAAAGAAGTAATTTTCTTGGAATACTATCTAAAGCTTATATTAATCCGCATTCACTCAATTACTGGATATACTACTCAATTTTTGGACCATATAAGTATAGAAAGGAACATACCTTTCTTTTGATTTCGAAAATTTTTGGTTTTGTTGCTGGAGGAATTCTTTTAGGATTATCCTATCCATTTACCACTACTACTACTAGTCTGCCATTATTTGTATTACCAATTAGCATGATTGTTATATTGATCTCTATTCTGAGTTTCTTCTCAAATCTCGATGCTTCTAAAGTCAAGCTAATCAAAGAATTAGAACTAACAGACCAAGAAAGAAGGGGATCATTAGAATATGCTATGAACACAAACGTTGGTATGCTTAAAAAATTCGTTCGAAACGACATGAATTTTGCTTTTGATTCTGAGACGAATACAATTCATTGGAAAGAAGGGGCAAATAAACTCTATCAAAGACTTGTACCAGATGTTGGTAAAATGATTGGATTAACCACAGGAATAGGTGACACTCAAGTTCAAACAAGAGCAGAAGTAGCGGTCATTGAAGATAAAGATGAGCTTAGGAAGAAAATTTCACAAGGAATTGAACTTCAACATGAGGAAGGAATCAGATTAAGAGGTGTTGTTGAAGCTGTTGGTGAAGAATCAGAAGGAGTTGAAATAGATGTAGAAAAAATTGATTCTAAATCATCAATACAAGAGGACTATGTATCTATTAAGACTGTACCAAAGATCGAGCAAGAAATTGACCCTATAGAGCCTGTTCCTGATATTAAACAAGAAATCGATCCCATTGAGACAAAACCTAAAATTGAACAAAAAATCGAACCCATTATTTCAGTTACAAGTATAGATAAGGAGATCGATCCTATTGTAACTGAAACCAAATCAGTTGTAAAAGATGCACGAGGATATATTGGTGAACCAACAGATGTTGAAACAATTCCTGTGCCTAAAGTTATACCAGGTCATAAGTTTAAAACTGCAGATAAGAAATCAGTGAAAGACCTCAAGGATGATGAAGAATAATAGATGTTTTAAGTCAATATTCCGAAAGACAGAACAATTTATAAGTACTTTAGATGCAGTTCAAACGATAAGCGATGAGTAATAAAAATCAATCAGCTGACAATTTTGCAGCTGATTCTGTGAATGAAGAGAAGTATCCAACCAATAATTTTGGAACAGATAAATTCTCTTTCTTCTGGCTAAAATTAGCAGGGTTTGGGATGATGATTTATTATATTTCAGAAATGGTTAACAGAGTATTATTTCTTACTTTAGAAATTCCTACAGCACCTATGTGGAGAATTTGGAGAATTGTTGACTCAGCATACCTTACTCTAATGTTTGTTCCAATAGGATTGCAAGTTTTGAGTTGGAAAAGAAATAATCTGGGGATGGAAAGCAGGAAAAAAATAAACCGCATCTTCATTTCAATCATTGGCGCTGGAGTATTTGTAACAATGTATGAGATACTCACAGAATTAAGAGCTGAGCTAAATTATAGTCATCAAGGTGACCTAACAGTTCCATTCTTACTCATGATAATGTTGCATGTTTATGGATTTGTGCTTCTTAAGAATTTAATTAACATGATAGGGAGATACAAGGAGGTTTCAACAGGTACAAGTATCTTTTATCTCTTATTTGCTGTTAATCCTTTCGTTCGTTATTTACTTCCCTTCATTATCCTTATATTTGCTCAACTAGGAGGATCATGGGCCATTATATTCTTCATATATTCCGAGCTGGTGATGACGTACATATCAGCAGTAATAGCAATAGGTTTCTTCATCTATATTTGGAAGGACAGCAGCAAGATAGATAGAGGGCATCTTCTGTTGAATCATGATAAAAAGCAGAGGAACAATGGATTACCTGAGATCCAGGGAATTAAACTAATTGAATTTCAAGACAAAGTAATTGAGGTTCCAATTAAGCAAAATTTCTCAATCTTCTGTCCAGAATGTGGTGTAGTAGTCTATGATGATGCTAAAAAGTGCCAAAGTTGTAGTGCGAAAATTTAATTATTCTTGTTCTTCTTTTTTCTTTCTTGGGGGTATAGATTGAACAAGGAAGTAAACAACCACTGCAGAAATTATAACACCAACAGCAATGAATATTACATCTAAGTTACTACCTGGGTCTTCACGTCGTTCTGTGAAATATTCATCAGTATTTTGCTCTATAGCATTAATCACAACACTCTCTAAAAATCTGTAACTTACAGCACCCACCATATCTCCAACTATTCGCCCTAATTCATCTAGCACTACTGTTACAGGTACACTTACAATGTTGAAACCAATGATTGTTCCATCTGTCATGAAACCATAGATCCAGTGATCAGGTGCATTGGCCTCATCTATGAAATCAACAATTGTATCGTTCTCAGATGCTTGAAAATAATTTAACATGAAAATGCTAATATTGTAATCATTGTCAATCTGTTTCAATGTAGCGACTTCTTCTTTGCACACTTGGCATGTATGAGAAAAAAATACAACTACTCTCACTCCACCATAATTATTCACATCATCAAGTTCTATGTCCATATCACGAAAGGTTATGCTTGTCGCTTGTGCATGTGTAGGGGATATTGAGAGATTGAACACAAATAGAGCTATCAGAAAGAATGTCAGTTTGTTTAGGAGCTTCTTCATCGTCTATAACCAGCTGTTACAATCAACTAATTGCAGAATAGTTTATTATTGTTCTGTTTTTTTCAATTTTCATGTCATTACATATAACAGATTTTTCTATTGTTGCACCTTCATCTATAATAGAATTTTCCCAAATTACACTTCGTTCAACTCTGGAGTTCTTAGCGATATTTACATCATCATGAAGAACAACAAATGGTCCAATAGAGGTATTGTCTGCTATAGTCACATTGTTTCCCAAAACCACAGGAGAGATAAGTTTAGCATCAGGAGAGATTGAACAATTTTCTCCTTGATATATTCCATCTTTGTTTTTACCAGGGGGATTAAAACCACTAACAAATCCCCGCATTATATCAAAATTCGACCACAAGTAGCTTCTTATATTTCCGCAATCTATCCAATAATATTCGTCAATAAATCCATTTAGTTTAAATTTCTCTTGTAAAAGATATGGAAAGAAATCAGTACCAAAGTCATTAATATCGCTTAAACTATCAAGTATTTCCAGCGTTTCATTTTTGAAACAATAGATACCAGTATTCACCAAATTTTGATGAAATTCAGCAACAGGTCTATATGCAAAAGCCATTGTAGTAAATAACATCTCTTCAGGTTTGGGTTTTTCCAGAAAAATATCTATATTCTGATTTTTATCTAATAATATAACACCAAATTTCTTTGTAGGAAAATCTATATTCTTGAGACTAATAGTAGCATAAGCATCAGTTTTGTAGAAGAATTTTTGCATCTGTTTGATTGATAAATCACAAACAATATCTGCCATTGAAACAATGTAATCTCCATCGATTAAATTGGAAACTTTTCTAACTGCATCAGCTGTTCCAATAGGATCTATATCAGGAATAGTAATGTCTAACCCCTCAAATTTAGGTGAAGAGAGTAGATAGTCTTTGATTTGCTCTCCTAGATATTTGACCGCCACTATGATCTTTGATATACCCGCATCTGTCAGTTGTTTGATTGAAAAATCTATCATAGGAGTAAGAGTAACAGGAACCAATGGTTTAGGGAGGTTAGTTGTTAAAGGTCTTAGTCTGGTACCTTTTCCTCCAGCTAAAACTATTGCGCAGTCTACTTTTGTTATATCATTCACCTTCTTGGTTACGAAGTTTCTTTGCTAACCAACCTATTTCTGTATTGTCTATCCCCTTAATATCAAATTCGGGTACAAATGGTTTAATATCTATCAGTGGCGTTTGGTTAAGTACGTCTATACCTTTGACTAAAAGTTTATTCTTGTCTATTTTTACTAATTGTACAATCGACATGCCTATTTTATTGGGTCTGTTCGGATGACGAATGGCAAAAATACCTTTAGGAGTGTCATCTAGATAAGGTATAACCTTAAGGTCTACAGTTGTAGCTCTATCGAACAAATAAAGGAGGATAATGTGTGAGAATCCTTCTAATTCTGTAAGACCTTCAACAAATTCAGGATTAATGATGATGGTTCCAAAAGCATCAGAGAAACTAGGTTGGATAGGGGCTTCTTCATTGTCCTCAAACGGTGATTCAATTGTTCCGATAGGACTGATAGTATATTCCATCAATTCAATTATGAACTACTATTATTTCTTTTTTGTGGAAAAACCTTAATCCAACATTCTTTAGAAAATCTAACTGGAAGATTTCTGAGCGTTCCCTATAACATATTGTTTAAATAACAAAAAAGGACAAAATATATAGGAAGAGATGGTGTTAGAGTGAGCCAGAGAATTTTCAAGATTTCATTGCTTGGAGAAGGAGCAGTCGGAAAGACTTCCCTTCGTCGTACATACTTAGGAGAGACTTTCAAAGAAGGATATATGATGACAATTGGTGCAGATTTCGCCGTCAAAAAGATGGTTTCCAAAAACACTGAATACACACTTCAGATTTGGGATCTTGCCGGTCAACAACGTTTTTCTGCAGTTCGAGAGGTCTACTATAGAGGTACTGCAGGAGCTTTACTCGTCTTTGATATTTCTCGTCCAGAAACCTATTCAGTCCTACCTAACTGGTTACATGAGTTAATACGTAACAACAAAAACCGCATCGTCCCTATCGTTTTAATCGGTAATAAAGCAGACCTTCGTGAATCAACCCCTCATTCTGTTCCTGCAGAATATGCTCAAGAATATGCTGATCAACTTAGTGAGTGGTCAGGATTTTATGTTCCTTATATGGAAACTTCTGCTAAGACAGGGTTGAATGTCGAACAGGTCTTCGATACTTTAGTGCAGAATATCTCTGCATATTTTGAACGTTTAACCGTTGAGAATAAGTAACTCTTACACTCTTCTTACTTTCTTTAAGCAAATTATATATAGTTAGGATTGTTTTTTCACTTGCTTAAGGTAGATTCGTTTGATAGATTCAGCTGAACTTATTTCTTATCTGCATGGTCATGGTTTCACACTTGCTTCTGGAGTTCCATGTTCATATTTCAAGGAGTTATTCATTGAGCTTGAAAAGAGTGATAAAATCAACTATGTTTCTGCTACTCGTGAAGATGAAGCAGTGGGTATTTCTTGTGGTTATTATCTTGGAGGAAAACAGTCTTTTGTTATCATGCAAAATTCTGGTTTAGCTACCATTGGTGATGCTCTTACTTCTTTAGCTCAGCTTTACCAAATCCCTCTTCTGCTCTTTGTTAGCTATAGAGGATTGGAACCTGATACTGACTTCCCTGAGCATTCTATAATGGGTGATGTTACTGAAGAAATTTTGAACGCCTATAATGTCCCTTATGAGATATTGTATGAGCAAGATTGGCAAGATACTATTAATCGAGCTATTGAAGAAATGATAACGAATAATGAGGTTGTCTGCATTCTTGTTGAAAAGGGGGTTTTGAGCGAATGAGAGGAGAAGAAGTGGTCGCTGCCTTGAAAGATTCTATTTCAGATGATGTCCTAATTGTGAGTTCTAATGGTAACGTTAGCAGACAAGTATTCACTTTCTTACCTCAACCTCAGATTTATCTTCGAGGAAGTATGGGTTTACCAATGTCTATTGGTTTGGGTCTAGCTTTAGCCCAACCAAAAAAACAAGTTATAATTTTTACAGGAGATGGCAATTTCCTGATGGGGCTCAGTTCTCTGGCAACTATCGGAAACAACCTTCCTTCAAATCTTAGATTGATTATCCTTGACAATGGATCTTACGCCACAACAGGTGGGCAAGAAACAGTTACTTCATCCTTAGATTATCTTAAACTTCTAGAAGGGATGGGTATCAAACACTTCGGGAGTCTGAACGCAATCGAAAGTCCCACAAAACTGTCTGAAGCTTTTGAAATCCTTCTCACCGGTGACCAAACAGCTGTTCTACATATTGTAGTTGGAGATGACGTTGAGAACTTAGAAAACATACCTTGGAAACCTATTGAGATTAAGGAAAAATTCCTGAATAAATTTGGTTGAAGGAAGAGCTTAAATGATGAGTTTTTGTCATGTTGGTATCTTAACCAAGCATCGTTGAGCATGTTTCATAGTCGATGTGCATGTCATTCCTGGTGGGTCTACACACACCCTACGGGGATACATCACGTATCCTCCTACCCCATCAACACTTCGTGAAGGAAGTGCATTAGGATCGCTTTTGATCAGAATATTGTAGGCAGCATTAACATCAGAGTTGATCTTGTGTCCAAGATTAGAAGTGAACATCCCTCGAGGATGACGTTTTCCAGCATACTTAGCTCGTTTCTGAGGAAACTCATTGTCCAAGAAACTACTTTTGGAAGTATAGTCTTCAAGAACAGTATCGACAAGTATCCCTCGTTCTTCAGCTTTATACTTCAGTTGTTGGATGATCTTCAGGAAAGGGACGGAGACGAACATCTGGGTGATCTTCTTCCCTAAGTTCACTTGCTGTTTCCAAAGAGGATTATACCCTATGATCACCTCATGAAGATCGCGCTCAACAAAGAGCTCAACAAGATAAGTAGTGAGATGATGGAGAGCATTCTTGAGTTTCTTTCGAAACTTCTCTCTTAGCTTGTAATAAGCTGGACCATAGACTAACTTCTGTTGATGTTTTAACATTTTTTTCTGCTGCTGCACGTACCGTGCCTTCAATTCTTTCTGTCTTTTCTGATAGTATTGGATGATACTTTTGATACCTTTACCGTGATCCTTGACAACAATCGCTTGATTCCCGAGGTTATCTACGAAGGCCACGAGGTTTGTGGTCCCTAAATCGATAGCACCTTTTCTAGTTCGCTTGGTAAATTGCTTGGGCAGGATTTTCTCATACACTATTTCTAGAGTATACCCTACCTTTCTTGGAACTATCCTTACTTCCTTTAACTTACACCTTGCTGTTAGACGAGTTTTGTAGTAGAACCCCACTTTCTTAGGAAAAATCACCCAGCTATTCCTCAATCTAGTTTGTTGGTTGGTTACAATCGCTACCCCTTCTCCATCTTTAGGCTTGTATCTAGGAGCTCGGGGTTGAGCTAGGAACTTTTGAGGATGATTCTTCCACTCCTTCAATGCTTGAAAATAAGCCTTCCAATTTCTAGATAGTAATTTCAAAGTATGCTGAGCTGTATGAGCTGGGAGGGTTCTATAACACTCTTCTGGTTTGAGTAAACTGTTGAGTTCGTAATAACTGAGAAATTTCTTGTTCTTATCTAGCGATTTTTTAATAAGAAAATTTGCTCGATTATAGAGATTTTTTACTTGATGACAAAGTGTGCTTAGAGCTGGTGTAAATGGTAATTCTATACACTCTACTCTCCAAACTAGTGTCATCATGTTGTAAACCCATATTTCTCTATAAAAGCCCCTGTAATATCTTACTTGCAGCCTTAATTTGAACGTATTCAGCATCACTTTAATATGACTACACGACAAAATCTTTTAATAAATTCTTGAGATGTCTTTACCATGAAGGTTTCTATACAATGCTTTGGACAGTTGCGTACAATAACTAAAGAAAGATATGTCCAAATAGAGATAGATGAGAACTCTTCAGTTTTGAAAGCTCTAAGTCTGTTCAAAGATAAGTTTGGAGAACGGTTAGAGAATTTACTCTATAGAGAGGGGAAAATAAGAGATTTTTATTTCATTCAGATTGATAAAAGGAATGTTAACAATGATGAACTGGATGAAATATTTTT
>JAAFKJ010000069.1 GCA_021399395.1 Candidatus Heimdallarchaeota archaeon | reverse complement strand
TGAGCAATATGGCTAAAGTTAAACCAATAAAGTGTAAATGTGGAAATACTTGGGAACCACTAGATGTACCAACAAACAAAGAATGGAATTTTGTTAGTCCTATGCCTGATAAAAAAGGTAACGTTACAATTACTCGAATGGCGTCTTGGACCTGTCCAAGTTGTGGTAAATCTAAAACAGGAGCTAAAGGAAAGACTAAGGGTGAGTTTAAAGAAGAGGACACACCAAAATATAAGATTGAACATGCTGTTACTTCTGGAAAGAAATTTAGCATATCAGAATTAGCTGATGAAACAGGTTTTGATATTGAAAATATTAGGAAGATTATTCCTATGTATATGAAAAAGAAGAATATCAAAGGCAAAATCAAAGATGATAATTTCATTCCCGAATAAGACGAATTGGCAAAGATTTTTAAACATATAACAATAACTCGCACAAAAGGTTAGAAGGGACAACGATGGTTTACGTAGCATACAAGGGAATGTTGTTTGGTGGATGGTTAATATTCCTATTAGTTTTATTCATTATCTTAGCTATAGCTGGTATAATTTGGTTCATTCTTTACGTAGAAATGTCCCAAAGAAAGAATTGGAAAATGGTTACTTTATTCATAGTTTTGAACAGCATGATAGTAGCTTTTGCGATCCAACTGATGCTGTTACAAGCAAACGTAATTTTCTAATCAATCTTTCATTCTACTCTATTTCTAACTCTTTTAGATTTATTTTGTTCAGAGAAATTATAAAAAAGTTAAATAACCAGTGAGCTATAAAACAACCAGATTAGTAATCAACTAATCCCAGAAATTGACGGTAGTAGAAATGTCTCCAAATACTTTCTTTACATATGTAACTAGAGAAGATGTTCAATCAAGTCTATCAACTACTGCAAAAAACAAAACTGATGAGCAACTTCAGAAACTTTTCTTCAAAGAATTAAAAGAGAAGAAGATCTCTTCTATAAAGGCCAGAAATTTGTGGGTCAAAGCCATGAAAAATTTATTTTCTCAAGAATTTCAGCGCTTCTATCTATTTCCACCCTCTGATGCTTATGATACCTCTAGCAAACTAAAAAACGCTTTGCACAAAGCTGCTACAAAAATAGCAACAGAACAAAAAACTGAACTAAGTAAAGCCTCTGTAGTTAAAATAAATTCATCCCCTTTACATTATCTCTATGCAATTACATTTCAAGCACAAACAGACTTTCAAGATCTATTGAAACTACCTTTAGATTCAATGATGATTCTCTCAATTTTGCCTAAAATGGGTTGTGTAGCTTATTGGCCAACAGCTAAGGATAAGAAATTGAAGTTTGTTCAACAAGTCCTAAAAACAACATTCAAAGGTATTGAAGAAATTAAAGTCAACGCCTTATTGTTGAGAAGATTTGCTGTTCAAGAGAATATCACAAAACTGGGTATTTCAACACCTCAAGAAATAGCTGGTTTTGCTGGACTCGATGTTATTGAATTTAGAGGATCTAATGTCATGTTAGGATTATCAGGATTAAAAAGAAGGCATGACGCTAATGTAGATGTAATCACTAGAGTTGGTCCTTTTACTGAAATTGAATCAGATGTTATTAGACTTGTCTGTGGGAAAGGAATTCAGAGCAAGACATATGAAGGGATTGAAGCACTTATGCGTGTGTTAAAAGCTGGTTAGACAATTTCTACTCATATTCTATGTTCAAAGAAATGTTATACCTAAACTATTTTAATTAGCTGAGAAATTCTAAACACAGAAAGGATTAGGTTATAAGTAATGATAGAAGTTATTCAAATAAGCCGAGGAGGAAGTGGAGGGGTAACTGGAGCAAAAATCCTTGCAAAAGCAGCAATGTTTGAAGGATTGGACTCTCAGGCTATCCCAAAATATGGCTCGGAACGAAGAGGTGCAGCAATTGAAGCATATATTCGGTTCGATACTAAACCTATACGAATACACAGTCCTGTGTATAATGCAAAACATGCACTGGTTCTAGATGAATCTTTGCTTGATAGAATCGATATAGACAAGATCGATAAAGAAGGAGTGATTATTCTAAATGCTACAAAAATTCCAGAATCGCTTAAAGGAACAGGAAGAAAAGTTGCATTAGTTGATGCAACAGGAATCTCACAAGAGTTAGGCCTAGTATTGAGTGGTTTTACTTTAGTCAATATGACTATGTTAGGTGCCTTTACTAAAGGAACAAATATCATTAGCATTGAAAACCTACTAAAAGCTATAGCAGATTACTGGGGAGAAAAACGTGCTCCAAAAAATGTAGAAGCAGCCAAAAGAGCTTACAATGAAACAAAGGTGATAGAAGCATGACAGACGGACCAAGCCAACCTATACTATATCCAATTGAAGGAACTGCAGGAAAAACAGGAGATTGGAGAACCTTTTATCCAGTAGTAGATCCAGATTTATGTATAAAATGCAATATTTGTTGGAAATACTGTCCAGATAATGCAATCTATCCAGCTGACAGAGAGAAGGATCAAGCAATAACATATGACTATGATTATTGTAAAGGGTGCGGAATTTGTGCAGAAGAATGCCCAAAAGAGGCAATCAAGATGGTACCTCAAGGTGAATGAAATGGTTGTAAAACAAGAAACAAAATCAATGACAGGAAATGACGCAGCCTCATATGCTGCACTATATGCAAAACCAGAAGTGATAGCAGCATACCCGATAACACCTCAAACGACAATTGTTGAAAACCTAAGCAACTATGTAAATCAAGGAATACTAGATGCTGAATTCGTGATTGTAGAGAGTGAGCATTCTGCTTTAGCAGCTTGTATGGGAGCTGCATGGAGTGGTGTTAGAACATTTACAGCAACATCGTCTCAAGGACTTCTATATATGGCTGAAAATGTTTTCTGGACTGGTTACGGTAGATTACCGATAATAATGCCAGTGGTAAATAGATGTCTAGCACCCGGTTGGAACATCTGGCCTGATTTTCAAGACAGCATGGCTTTTCGTGATGCAGGTTGGATTCAAATGTATACCAAAAATAATCAAGAGGTTTTTGATACAGTTTTACAATGTTTCAAAATTTCTGAGAGTAAAGATATTGCTTTACCAACTATGCCTTGTTTGGACGGGTTCATCATCAGTCATACAACCGGACAAGTTCAATTACCAGATGCTGAAGTAGCATATGATTTTGTTGGACCATATGATGATCCAGTGATAGAGATCGATGTCAAGAATCCTTGGGCTTTTGGTGCAATGACAGGTCCTGATCAATATAGCAAAAACAGAAGGGACTTAATGGCTGCAATGGAACGAGCTAAAAAGAAGATTGTTGATGTTCATAAAGAATTTGAAGAAATATTTGGAAGATCTTATGGTAACGGTTTAGT
>JAAFKJ010000068.1 GCA_021399395.1 Candidatus Heimdallarchaeota archaeon | reverse complement strand
GACCAGTGATAAAGAGTAAAATCACCATTTAAACTTTCAATGTAATTCATAAATGCAACAAACATCTCTTTCTCTTTCCTGGGCGATTCAGCAAGAAAATGCTTGTAGTAGTGTTCATTACCTTCTCTAACCAAACAACCTATAATCCACACAAAATTGTGATGAGAAGACCCTTCTATATCAACAAAAAGCTCAAATCTTTTTTCAGGAAGATTTACTCTCCCCCTTACTCGCTCTTGTTTATCCATCAATGTTTTAGCTTGAAGTAGAAAGTATTCTTTTTCTTCTGCTGAAACGTTTTCCAGTGAGATAGATTCTTCCGTTGCTTGAGCCAAGCTTGGTACATCAACTATATTCTGTTCTTCTAGTTGTTTTTTGATTCTTTTACCTATCCCACTTATCAGAGTTAAATCCAATCCTTCTTCTGCTAATTTTTTGCAATGTTTCCTCCATTCACACACTCTACAATTTCTGGTGTAATTTGGAGATAGAGTGATTTCTTTCTTTAATATTTGTTCAATTTTTTCTAAGTCAGAAAGTAGCTCGTCTAGATATTGCGATACTTCTATTGTCAAAGTATCTTCTTTTCTTTTAATTTGGAATTGTTCCACTTGGTTCTTTTGGATTGTTGATAAAATAGATGAGTTTAGAATACCTTCCATAATCAATGGCTTTCTGATATGTTTCACATTACGTAAAAATACAGGTATATACGAATATTCACCAAAAACGCTAGGTGAATCAATTTTAACTAATCTATCTATTTTTGTAGTAAGTTTATCAGTATGTAACCAGCCTTGATTTATGGAAGGAACCCCGTTTTCCATCTTCCTTATTGTTTTCGCTGTATTTGCAATAATGTCATCTTTACTGGGTGGACTAGTTGATTTGTGTTTATACTTTCCTAAAATAGGATGAAAATCTCTTTCATGCTCAGGACCATATTTATTCAGCTGAAGAAGCATCGGACATTTATAGAACTGACGGATATCATAGTTGCTAATGAGCATTAAGTGAAAGAATGAATAGATATCAAAAACGTTTTGGAACTCCACATTAAGAGAAGAATTAAAGATTTTTGAGTATATGATCTATTCCAGGTTCACTTCCTTGCATGAGCATGTAACCTCTTGGACTTTCTCTAGTTGTGATTTCCCCTGCTAAATTAGTTATCATTATCTTTTCAACTTCCTCTATATCTCTAGTATGACCTAAAGTCCATATTAGTTTCGTATAAGCAGCTGAAGGAAGCATGTTTTCTCCTTCAATAACACCACGAGCAAGCATATCTCTTCCTGTTTCGTATACTCTCAATTGTGCAAAACCATACAATGGCTCAACTACCATAACAACAGGTATTTCTTCTTCTTGGCATCTTTCTAATGCAGGATATATATCAGTTGCAACATGAGCTAATCCAGTACCTATTATAACCACACCATGATAACCTAAATCTATCATAGATTCCAATAAATCTGGATTCATTCCTGGATAGAAATAGAGCATACCAACTCTCTCATCTGTTTTTGCATCTAAATAGAAGTCTTCAACTGGTGACCGTGGTCTGATATCCTTCTTATTCCAAGTCACACCACTGTCATCTATTTTACCTAATGGGATATCACTTAATGTTCGAAATGTATCTCTTCGAGCTGAGTGCATTTTTCTGCAACGTGTAGCTCGATGAACAAGATTGTAACTGTCACTTGGAGTACCATGCATACATATTGTTACTTCAGCGAAGTCCTCATATCCTGCAAGTTTTGCAGCATACAAAATATTTCTAGGTCCATCTGAGGAAGGACGATCTGAACTTCTTTGGCTTCCTACTAATACAACAGGAATCGGAAGATTTCTTAGAAAATAAGAGAGAGCACAACCAGTAACACACATTGTATCGGTCCCGTGTCCTATCACGATTCCATCAGCTCCTGACTCTATTTCTTTTGCGATAGCTTCTGCTGTTTTTACCCAGTATTCTGGTCGGAAATTTTCACTTAAAATTTGATACAGAGTTTTTGGTGTAAGATTAACTGTTGAAGTTAATTCAGGAACAGCTGAGAACAATTCATCTGGGGTGAATGCAGGCAGTACAGCCCCGGTCCTATAGTCGAGTCTTGAGGCTACGGTTCCCCCTGTCCCCAATAGTGTGACATTAGGGAATTCATCTTTGAACTGAACCTCAACATGGGGAAGTTCATAATGACCTTTTTGATAACCAATTTCCTTGACTTGTGTTTGATCATCAACTAATATTCCAAGATTATATCCAGTATCCACTTTTAGAGTTATATAATCATCATCTGTATGTTGACTTCGTGGGAGTAACAATCCTTCATAATGAGCTTCACCTTTATTAACCTCAACTCTACTCCAAGTACGTATTTTATCTTTTATGAGTCTTTCACGTAAAGGACCTCTATATCCTTCAGGATCTGTAATGTTGTTGTCATCAGTCATTAGATTACCTCCTTTAGGAAAGTGTTAATTTTACTCGCAATCTGTTCCCCTCGAACAGAGAAGTTACATTCTTGTAAGACTTGAAAAACAATTTTTGGAATGTTTCTTTGTTTATCTTCAGAAGAAACTAAATTGTCTTTACCAAAGGTTTCCAGTTGGTTTACAATAATTTTATCTAAATTCTCTGAAGAAATTTCTGTGAATTTGATTTTGCCTCTGAGTTCCTCTTTACTAATATTCGGATTTTCCAGTAGATGAGGTAAAACAATTTCTAGTTGTTCGGGAATAATAATTTTGTTAGAAAATAATTCAACTAGTTTGTCTATAACTTCAGCATTAATTTCAATACCCTTTCTGCGCTTTTCTCTAGGTAGATCAATAAGTAATTTATAAGCTAAATGAGCATCCAAACCAAGATTATCTGTTATTTCGTAAAATTTGTCTAGTTTTTCATCTCTTATTAATAGATCAACATGGTTTTGATCAAATTGAAATCTTTCCTTCAGATCCTTAGAAATTTCCCAAGGACGTTTACCAATTGTATCTATTATCTCCTGGATTCTCTCTAATGAGATCACCACGGGAGGAGTATCAGTATCAGGATAGATTCTATCTTTTCCATGAATAACTCTTAGAAACTCAGAGTTCCCGTTATAGACATAACGTCTGGTCTCCTGTGGCACACCTTTTAAAGCCATTTTGACACGCTCAACTACTTTTTTCATTGCATGTATTGCACTCTTTTCTGAACCTGCGATTACAATCAAACTATCAGATTCTCCTGGGTTGGTTATAGCAGAGATTTTCTCGAAAACCTCTTTATCTATTAATAGAGTACATTGATAGGTTGAACGTTTCCTTACTGCATTTTCAGATAGTTCATCGCTATGAAAATGGTGTTTTCTTGGTACACCAGTAATTAGCATGCTTTTCTCAAAGATTTCTTCTCCAAAGTCTTTCTTGGGTTGAACTTCTATTCCGAGAAGACCTTTCATCTTTGGAAAGACTGATGCAAAATATTTCTTATCATCTTCAAATAGATGACTGATATCAACATAAGT
>JAAFKJ010000067.1 GCA_021399395.1 Candidatus Heimdallarchaeota archaeon | reverse complement strand
GCATATCTTCCAGATGCCCCATGATGTCCAGCTCCCATGTTGGTTTTCAATAATAATTCATTCTTATCTGTCTTCAGGGTTCTTAACTTTGCAACAAATTTTGCAGGCTCCCAAAAAGCTACCCTAGGATCATTTAGTCCTGATGTAACCAACATATGTGGATAATCGATTGCTTGAACATTATCATAGGGGGAGTAGGATAGCATATAATCAAACATCTCTTTGTCTTTAGGATTTCCCCATTCTTTCCACTCTTGGGCTGTTAGTGGAATACTCTCATCTAACATTGTGTTAATGACATCAACAAAAGCAACTCTTGCAACTGCAAAGTGAAAAAGATCTTGACGCATAGTAATAGCTGCTCCAACTAGTAGACCACCTGCACTACCTCCAGCAATAACTAAGTGATCTTTAGTGGTTATGTTCTCAGTTATCAAGTATTCTCCTGAATCTATGAAGTCATAGAAAGAGTTCTTTTTCTTCAGCATTTTTCCATCTTCATACCATTGTCTCCCAAGTTCTCCACCCCCCCTTATATGAGCAATAACATAAATTATACCTCGATCTGTTAAACTTAGAATATTAGGCGAGAAATATGGATCCATGTTAACACCATACGAACCATAACCATAGAGATAAACAGGAGCAGGCAAAC
Source organism: Candidatus Heimdallarchaeota archaeon (assembly GCA_021399395.1). GTDB lineage: Archaea > Asgardarchaeota > Heimdallarchaeia > Heimdallarchaeales > Heimdallarchaeaceae > UBA460. The sequence continues at coordinate 5,029 of JAAFKJ010000067.1, read as the reverse complement.
TGAGATCTTTTTTGTGTACTATTGAAATAGGAACTCTTGCGCCATCCCTAGCTGTTATGAATCTTCTCTCAGTTACAAAATCTTCTTTGTTGTAATCCTTAACTTCTTCTTGCTTTTTCAACTCCAATTCTTTCTTTTCAATATGATAATCATAAGTTGATAGAGGAGTAATTAGAGAAGTATATTGAAGTCTCAGGTAGTCACTAGAATATTCGTGATTACTACCTTGCCAGACACCATAAACAGGTTCTGGTAATTCTATAGTATGATTCTTTGCACTATCTTGTTCATAAAAGATGTCTACTTTTGGTAAGCCTTCCTCACGTTTGTATATTACCAGATAATTCTCAAATGGTTCAGTAAACTGGTATCGAATATCTTCATTAGGTGGTAGAACCTCTTCCCAATTATCTTTAGATATATTTTCCACTGAGGTTCGCATGATTTTGAAATTTGTTGCTCCATTTAAATTAGTAACAATGTAAAAATATTCATCCCAATGTGAAATTGTATACTCATGTTCTTCCTCGCGAGGGTAGAATGTTTTGAATTCACCTAGTGGAGTGTTTAAATCCAAAAAATGTATCTCAGAGCTAAGAGTGGATTCTGAATTCATAAACAGAAATTTATGATCTTTGTTTTTCCACACTGATACCCTTCTCTCAATATCCTTCTCTTCGAATACTACTGGATCTCTCTCTGAATCGTTTCCTAAAATGTGTCTTTTAAGCATGTAAGGTCTTTGAGCTTCATCTCTGATGTTGTAGAAAATGATATTATCATCAGCCCACTCAAAATTCCAACCAATATTTTCAATTCCAGGAGCATAAGTTTCTCCAGTTTCCAAGTCTTTTATCTGCATCACGAATTTCTCGTAGCCAGTTGTATCAACGGAATAAGCTAGAAGCTGCTGATTGGGACTTATTTTGAATGTTCTAAGTTTATAATACTCATAATCTTTCGCTAATTCATTGAGATCAAGGAGAATTTCTTCTTCAGCATCTAAACTTTGAAGTTTACGACAATAGATTTTGTATTCCTTACCTTTCACATCTCTGTTATAATAAAAATAATCTTTGTACTTATAAGGGACGCTTTCATCATCTTCCTTGATTCGATTCTTCATCTCAACAAATAGCTCTTCAGTAAAAGTGTCTAGATGTTTTGTTTTATGCTTTGTATATTCATTCTCAGCATTTAGATAATCAATCACTTCTTGATTCTCTTTAAATCGAAGCCAAAAGTAATTATCTTCTAGTTCGACACCATGAATCTCTGTTACCTTTAATTCCTTCTTCGCAACAGGAGGATTAATTGGTTTACTCATACATCTAGAAGAGCAAGAGTTACTTAAAAGAATTACCAAGAATCGAAAAGATAATTCAAAATAAAATAAAGATAGGGGAAAGAAAACTGTTTAGAGTGGATGCCACTCAACATTGCCTTCTTTATCTATGGTTGCGCCAGCATGTCTTAATGCCCAGCAAGAAATCACTACTCCAACAGGTAGACTAGCTGGATGTCGTGCTGCGAATTCCATATGAACATCTAAAACTGATGGTCCTTCACCTAAACCCATTGCACCAATTTCAAGTTTATTTAAAATCTCAAGAAGTTCCTTTTCTATTTGAGCAATATTCTCATCTTCATGATATTCAAATAGAGGTCGCAAAAGTGCTTTCTTTGCTAAGTTCATACACATATCTTCGCCCCCACCTACACCCACACCTACGGTATATGGTGGGCATGCAAGAGGACCTGCGGCGGCTGTAGCTTCTACAACAAATTCTTTTACACCTTTGATACCTTTTCCAGGAGGAACCATTTTCATTTTACCAACATTAGAAGATCCTCCACCTTTGGGCATTGCAATAATTTCGCATTTATCGCCTTCTACTAAATCAAAGTAGAACCAAGGAACATATCCACGAAGACCAACATTATCCTTGGTGTTGCCTTTGAACATATCTACGGCATTGGGTCTTAATGGTACTGCATTTGTGGCGCTTTTTGTTGCTGCTATTAAGGCTGTTTTAATCTCTGACTTTAATGGGAATTTATCTCCTACTTTTACGAAGAAGGCAACGAGACCTGTATCTTGACACATTGGTTTAATTTCTGTTTCAGCAATGCGCACATTTTCATTTATTGCATGTAATTGAGACTTCCCCAAAGATCCTTTAGTTTCTTTCTCGCTTTTGAGTAAAGTTTTCTTCACCTCTGAAGGCAGTTCAGTTGCAGCTAGTTTTAACAATCTTGCAGCTGTATCTTCTATAACTTGTGCTATATCCTTCATGTTTATCACAATTCCTTTAAAATCTCAAGCTTCTTTGCTTCAATGTTCTTCTTAGATTCTTCTGTCAAGTTTCCACCATGAGCATCAATAGTAATTGTCAAAGGTCCAAAGTTTTCAACATCGAAAAGCCACAGACACTCGGGCATACCTAGTTCCTCTAACCAAAAAACATCTTTGACTTCTTTAATTCTGTTAGCTGCAAGTAATGCTGCACCTCCAGTAAAGTAACCATAGATACAAGTTTTTTCTTGGCAAGCCTTGGTTGTTCTTGCGCCCATACCACCTTTACCAATAATTATGCCGGGATGGAATGTTTTAATGAATTCATCCTGGAAGATTTCCATTCTTGCTGATGTTGTCGGTCCTGCGGCAACAACAATCCATTTACCATCCTCATCCTGTTTCATCACTGGTCCACAATGGAAAAGACCCATGCCCCAGAAATCAACAGGAGGATTCTCGCCTCTTTCATACATCTCTAATGCTTTAAGATGAGCTTCATCACGAGCAGTAATTACTGTTCCTGACAGATACACAATATCCCCGATTTTTACTTTCCTCAAGTCTTCTGGGGAAATTGGAGTAGTCAAATGATGTTCCATGGGGGACGGGCCAAATCCGTATTATTTAATCTTTCGAAGAGGACTTATCGAGAGAAGAAAAACGACATCTCTCCCAGTCAAAATTAAATACAAGCTAGCTGACAGTATATTGTTGAATGTGATATCATATGACATCCATAATCCAACAACTTGAAGAGGTCGCCCAACTAGTTATAGAAGCTGAAAGCATGGTTATATTCACAGGAGCAGGAATTAGTGTTCCAAGCGGGGTACCAGATTTTCGTTCTCCAGGAGGATTATGGGAGAAGTATGACCCTTTTGAAGTATCATCAATGAAAGCTTTCAAGAAAAAACCAGAAAAGGTTTGGGAATTCTTCAGAGAATTATATGAGAAGTTTAGCGACCCTCAACCCAATCCTGCACATTATGCAGTCACAAAGATTCAACAAATAAAAGGAACCGATAATGTTCACATAGTTACTCAAAACATTGATGGACTTCACAAAAAATCTGGTTCAGAAAATGTTTTCGAAATTCATGGCAATGCAGAAAATATGCATTGTTATAAGTGCGGTTTTGAGGAAATATTAGATGTCGAAAAACATCTTAATACGTTTCCATACCCCAAATGTCCAAATTGTAATAAGCCTCTAAAACCAAACGTTGTTCTATTTGAGGAACAACTTGATAATAATCTGTTTCAGAGAGCGTTGAGAATAGCAGTGAAAAGTGATTTAGCTATTGGAATAGGAACAAGTTTAGGTGTGTTTCCCGCTGCGAATATTCTTCTAGCTCCACCTCCAAGAACTAAAAAAGTAATTTTCAATCTAACAAAGACCTATTACGATCATCTAATTCATTATAGGATAATGGGAGACGTAGTTGATACTCTTCCTGAATTAGTTAAGGAAATTGAGAAAAAATTAGCTTAAAATTAGATTTCTATTCATTTTGTGTTTAGTAGAACTTTCAGAAAGTTTAAAGTAGTAAGTAAACAAACGTAATAGACGTAAGGTAGATTAAAATGTCTTTTGAAGAAAACAAGCAAGTTGAAGAAGAGAAGCAAGAACAAGCCGAGTATATGAGTGAATTACAAAAGGAAATTGCAGATCAAAAAGAGGAAATTGCAGGACAAAAAGAGAAAATTGCAGAACAAGAAAAAGAAATAGTCAAGCCTGAACCAAAACCAGAGAAAAAAGAAATAAAACGATCAACTGCTATACCACCTGCAGAACCTGAGAAGAAGAAAAAAGAAAAAAGTGTGGTTCATTCTCGCATTGATGTTGACCTCTGGAGAACAAAAATGCACAGAGATGAATGGGGTATAAGGAAGGATGCACAAAGAGCGCAAAAGGACAGACAATGGACCAGAGATATGGATCAACTAGGAACTGTGAAAGTTAATGGGGAAGATTATGGTATTCTAGCTATAAGAGAGAAAGCTTGGAAAAACAAAGATCCCCTTGAAAAAAGATTTGTGATGAAGATGTTCTCCCCCAGTGGTTACTGGAGAGCTAGTATCGAAAGACTTCAAGGAGAAAGTTTCGCTAATTCTTTGGCGACTAAAGAACCATCGCCGGCTTATATTTGTATCTTTAAACACACACGTAATCTATATCGAATAAAAAGATTAGCTCATTTTCCACGATTCCAAGGACAGATCTTTGGTTTTAGTTATCTAGATGAACATGATGTATTTCGATCTTTCGTTATAGATGACAAACGTCTTCGATTTGGGTCAGATTGGGTTGTAAAGAACATCCACAACAAAGTCATTGCTAAGATAAACGGGAAGTTCATGAACCTTGGTGGTCGATTTAAGATTTCCATTTTCAATGAAAAACTTGCTAGAGATAAAACATTCTTCAATATGTTGATTTTATTCAGTGCTACATTGAGATACTATAGAGACATAAAAAAGAACATAAAGAAAGCACTCAAAGAGCTCAAAGAATCTGATTCAGAAGTTAAACTCGACGATAGTGAAACAAATCTTTATCTCAATCCTAGAAAACTATCAATATAGTTTCCTTTTTCCTTTATTTTTTCATTTTTCACGATTAAACAGGCTTTATATATTTAAAAAGGATAATTCTAACGAAGGAAGAATCATGCCAATCGAAGTTTTTATTCATTTCAAACTAGCTTTTGATCTTATCCTAGAAGCTAG
>JAAFKJ010000066.1 GCA_021399395.1 Candidatus Heimdallarchaeota archaeon | reverse complement strand
TCTCCTTTTCTTCTCTCTATTAGTCTTAGACAAAAAAGTTCAATATAGATACAGTGAGTTATATTATGCCTTTATCGAGGACTTTCTAGAGATGGCGATAGCTAACTAGGAAAGAAGGTGCAAATAAAAGGCCAAAGACTACCAACGGGCTCCTATGGAGTAGAGTAGGACTCTACACAATGAAGTAAGGGCAACCCTGGTGGACAACAGTTGCTCCTGAGGAGCTCAACTAACTGATGTGGGAAATTCCCTAAATATGATGTTTAGAGTTAACCTCGGGAGCATTATTTCTGTTTTAAGATGCAAACATAAGAGATAAATAATATTTCAATAATCATCCCGTGTTTAGGGGCAGTGATCTAGCACGGCCTATGATGCCGCTCTCACACAGCGGATGTCGCAGGTTCAAATCCTGCCTGCCCCACCATTCTAACAGTTAATTATAATAAACAAAAACAACACCGAATCCTCTAATTGGTGATAGTATGGAAACTGGCAATACTTCTAAATCCTATAGTTTTATCGATTTATTTTCTGGAGCTGGAGGATTTAGCCTTGGTTTTCACATGTTAGGATTTCATGACTTACTTGCTATTGAGCAAACTGAAACTGCAGCTAATACATATAAGCTGAATTTTCCAAACTCCCAAGTTATTTTAAATGATATAAGGAAAATCCATAGTTTAAAAATTATTGAACATGTGCAAGATAAAATCGATGTAGTATTGGCATCTCCTCCTTGTGAACCATTCACCTCCGCTAATCCTCGAAGGATGAAAACTCCCTGGGAACGGTTTTATCATGATCCACAAGGTGATTTGATATTTCATGCTATAAGAATTATTGGTGACTTAGAACCTGATTTCTTTATAATTGAAAATGTCATCCCTATAGCTGAAAAGGAATCACAAAGTATAATCAAAGAAGAGTTTAGTACCATCGGTCATGATAAGATTCATTTCAATTATATCTCTGCAGAGAAACATGGTTGTCCAAGTGTTAGACGGAGAGTGTTCATATCAAATCTTAAATTGCATCTACCTTCTCGAAAAGTGCATACAGTAAGTAGTGCTATTGGTGATTTACCATCACCAAATTATCCTAATGATTATCAAGGGCATTTTATCCTTCCCTTTGCTAAACAAGCAGAAAGTAAAGCTTTCAAAATGAGAAAAGGGGATGCTGCTGTTCATTTTGGAGGCGCAAAAGGGGAGTTTCGAAACTGGATAAAACTTGATGAAAGTGATGTTTGTCCAACAGTTATGGGTAAATCGAGATTCATTCATCCTACTGAAAATCGTCCTTTAACAATCCGAGAACAAGCTAGACTGCTAACCTATCCTGATTCTTTTCATTTCTTGGGTTCTGTAGAGGAAATGTTTAATCAAGTGGGAGAATCAGTCCCTCCAATAGTATCTAGGGGAATTGCAGAAAAAATAAAAAATAATCTTAAGAAAAAAAAGGGTTTCTAGAAGGAAGTAAAGACTTCACCCAAACTTGAAAATATCAATGCAAGGGGTACATCTAGAATATTGTGAAAGGTTTTTCGAGCTTTTCTAATTGAAAACAAATCTGTTGTAGAATGAATTTGGCCAGTTCGGTTTACAGTTGTAAAAGAATCTTTAGCAACCCAAATTAATCGTTTCTCTCCTCTTCGCGCAATAATCTCTTCTGACCCAACCATGAAGGTGGAATCTTTATTTATAAACCACAAAGAAGCAGGATCATAGGTTTGGATCATAATTCCTTTCTTCTCTTCATATGTAACATAATCCTCTCGTTTAATTTGGCTCTTGTATTTATTTACAATTTCTTCATAAATTTCCGTTTCTTCTAAAGGTGGGATTTCTTTTACTTGATCTTTTGTAAGAAATGGAAGCTGGACGGGGAAGAGAAGAGCTGTTGAATAAGTATCTTCTATAATCTCCCCTACCGCTCCTTCTTTAGTATGAACAAGTAAATCAGCGATTATCCCTATGGGACCGTCAAGTAGAAAACCTATCTGTCTATTTTGGTTTTCATCAAACACTGGCAGAAGAATGGAATTTTTAGATATTGAAAGTTTCACGTGCTTATTGTCGAATGTATATTCGAAGCTATGTGTTGTTCTCAGGGGTCGGTTTTTTACAGTTAATCTCACTTTGGTTCCTCCAAAAATTAATCAATATCTATATCTATTCCTTCGTCTTCATCGACTTCTTCTAACTGTTTCTTCCTTAAATAAATCATCTCAGAAAGCTTGAGTGCTTCTAAACCTAACTGTGTTATTAAATAGCGACCTCTAATTGCTTCTCTTGTGATGTAATTCTCATCCTGCAAGATATCAGTATGGTGTTTGAATGTTCCACCTTTTAGTCCTGTATCTTCTGACAGTTCTTTTTGATACTGTGGAGACAGCTCTAAAATTTTAAGAATCATAAGACGATTTTTATCTCCTAAAGCTGAAAGCAAATCTGATGCTTCTTCGTAAAACTCTTCTAAAACTTTTGAAGCTACTCTGCCATTTGAAAGTATAGTTCCTTTAAGATCACCTTTATCATCAATAGTAATCACTTTTTTGATTCCTTTCTTACCTTCTCCCCAAGCAGTTCTGAGTGATGATTCAAGGTTCTTGCCTACTGAATCTACTACTTTAGTAACATACTCACTTATTGTGCCATCAACATCAAAATCTGTAGGTCTTATAACTTTTACATTTTTATGCTTTTGAGCAGAATGTATTTTTGTTGCTCTTCTTTGTAATCTAGCAAACTCTCTTTTTGTTTGAGATACTATGCCTCTTGTATTGCTTAAATCGTTCATAGCCTCTATAAGATCTCGTTCGTTGTCCTTCAACTCTCTCTCTATTTCGACTTGTTTATCTAAGTCATTCTCTCTATAGGCTCTTTCAAGTCTACGACGAATACCTAAAGATGTTCTTCTGACAGCTTCGACGTTTCTTCTTTCATGTTCAACAACTTTTTGAGCTTCATCAATATCTTTTCTGGAGTGGTTGATGTCATCCCTTATTTCCTTGAACTCTTTATCAGTGAGTCCTGAAGATTTAGTTATTCGATCAGTTTCAACTTCTAGAAATTTATTGTATTCCTTTTTCATTCTCTCAGAAATTTTCTCAGCAGTTTTCATTCCTTCTTTAGTTGCTTTCTCAACTTTCTTCTTCAAATCTTTGAGTTTCTCTTTGAATTCTTCAGTATCAAATTCAAACTGAAAATCGTCAAGAAAGGCTATTGGATGTTCTGGTTTGTCTGGTTTGTCTGGTCTTTCTCGTTTTAGAGACTCTTTGTGTAATCGCCTCTTCTCTCTCTCCATCTTACTAATATCTTTTTCCAATCTCTTTCTTACGTGATCCTCTTCTTCTGCATCCAAATCTTTGTAAGCTTCTGATTGGGCTTTTTCAAGATTTTTAATTATATTTTTTAGTTCTTCCATTTCTTCTCTCAATTCGTTTATTTCATTATCTTTTGACATATTTTATCACCTTGTTAATCATAAAACTCCCTCCCAGGAGTTGAATCAAAATCGGATTCAAATGTATCTTGTAAGCCTTCGCGGAGCTCTGATAGATTTTCATCTAAATCTACTAACATTTCTTTTATGGATCTCTTAAGATCCTTAGCAAGAACCCTCATTGATTCCTTAATATCATCAACTATGTTTTCTAAAGAACTTTCAATGTGTTCATCATAGTTATTTTCTCTCATCTGTATCACCAACAAATTTCATAACTTGTTTGTTTCTTCCTTACTAACCTTCTTGCTTTTTCAAGATAGTTCATTTCATCTTTTAATCTGCGGATCTCCTGATCCAAAGTTTTGAGTGTTTCTTCGTGGTTCATGTTTAACACCTTACCCATGACTTACAGCTTCATGGTGAAACTTACAGTTCCATGTAAGTATTCATAAGACTATATATAAATGTTACCATTTTGTATTTAAGTTACAAAAATGTGTAATTTATTCAGGAGTCAATGTAGGGGCTTTAATTCGTAATATGGCTTCTCTTAAGTGGTAAATTCTCTTCTAAGAAATCAATAAAATAGGCTTAAGGTCTATTCGTAGATATTGCGTAGATGATACTTATTCATTTTATAAGATATATCTATTTTAAACATAGAAAATGAAAATATTTGGGTATATTTACCCAATTAAAGATAGAATTATTGCAATAAATCGATTATTGAAAGTAAATAGGGTGTTAATGTGAAAAGTCTAAAAACAGAATATCACACTGATGATTCAGATTTTGAACAAATAGATATAACCCAGAGTTATTTAGAAGCTTTCAACTCTGTTATAGATGATCAAAAAAATCTTTCTCCTAATCTAAAGGAAAAGATATACCCTAACGGAATCAAAAAAATAACCTATAGCCCACAAACCGAGTCAGTATATTACTATGAGACCGAGAAAATAGCAAACTCATGGGAAATATTCGAGGACAGGGGAGCTTATGTTGAAAGTAGATTAATAGAACAGCTATCAGATGTAGAACCTATTCGACATGATTTTGATTTGATTAACAAAGAGGAAGAAGAAATTGAAGACATGAAAAACGGTGAGTTGATTACAGCTATCATTGAACACATAAATAATAATGGGGAAAAAGCATATCGATACCGTATAGATAAGGGAACAAAAGAAAAATGTTTGATATTCAGATTCCAAAGAACATCAATGTCTGAGGAAATTATCGTATTTGGTTCGGACACTCATTTAGTTTTAAATAGAGAAGAAGAAGAGGAAGGTATGATTCATCAACGAGTAATGAAATATATGAATAGAACCGTGGTTAGCTGGTACTATGAAGGTTTACTAAGAATCAAACGATTGGAAGATAAACAGAAAAAATACATCCAAACAACCTCCCGATAATCTAAAAACTGCAGTTGTTTTTAAACTATTTATAAAGATTCAATATCCCCTACATATTTCTCTCTATATTACCCTCTTTTAAAACTGAAATTGAGATTTGTTTATTGAAACTGAGCTTATGTAAGCGGGAATTGATGAAATGCTTTACGAACTTAACTCAATTTATTGTTCAAGATGCAAAGAGTTTAGCCCTGTTTTTGATGCAGTAAACTATGATCTCTCAGCGACTGAAATAATTTGTAGTAATTGTGGTAGAATTCTTCTAATAATGAAGACAAAGTACCAAACCAGTTTGGATTTGAATTTCAATTCTAAAACTGTAGAAAATCATATCAGAAAAGAAAATCAAAAATCTTCTAAAAAAGCTAAGATACAAAAAATCTTGACTGGTATAAACACTGCATGAGAAAAAAGAACAATTTGTTTCTGAGAAAGATGTGCACAATAATCATACAGTTTTTCAATGTAACCTTATTTTGTAAAATGTGAATATTCCCAAAACCGATTTAGCTGTTGTTGGAGGAGGACCTGCTGGATTACTTTCTGCAAGAAAAGCAGCTGAAGAGGGAAATAGTGTTCTTCTATTCGATTCTAAAGAAAAAATAGGTTTTCATGAGCATTGTGCTGGATTATTGAGTATTCAAGGATTACAAGATTTAGATTTAACAAACTTGCCATCAGACGTTATCCAAAATGATTCCATTAAGGGTGCAACAATTTATTCGTCTTCGGGTAAATCATTTACTGTTGAAAAAAAACAACCGACAGCATATGTGGTCAATCGTGCTAAATTTGATCAATATCTTTACAATTTAGCTACAGACTCAAGCGTTGATGTACAATTATCATCACGAGTAGTTGGATTAGAAAGAAACAATAACTCATTGAATCTGAAACTAGGAAAGAACAGTGGATACAAACAAATTGTCAGTTCTATAGCAATTCTTGCGGAAGGAAGGTTTCCTAAACTCAATCAGCAAGTAGGTCTTCCTTCACCTAAGAGAGATAGAATTGTTTTTACATCAATGTATATTATGAAAGATTTGAAAAATATTGATCCAAATTATGTCGAACTATATCAAGATCAGCAATTTGCACCCGGTTTTTTTAGCTGGATAATTCCTATAGATGGGAGCACTGCCAAAGTTGGATTAGCTTCAACAGAAGTACCAGCGAGCTATTATTTGAAACGTTTTATCAAGGAGCACCCTAGTGCTAAGTTGAAGCTTAAAGATGCAAAGGTCATTAAAAAAATGAATGGCGCCATACCTCTAAGTTCCTATATTAAGAAAACCTATACTGATAATGTTCTAGTTGTTGGTGATGCAGCAGGTCAAACAAAACCAACAACTGGAGGGGGAGTTATTTTTGGTGGAATTGCAGCTCAATTTGCGGGGAAGATAGCAAGTGATGCTATTAAACAGAACCGTTATGATAGACGATTCTTAGCACAGTATCCCAAACTATGGAAAAAGGAACTACGCTTTAATCTGTCTATTATGAAATATGTACGCAATTACTTGAATATTTTAACTGATAAAGAGATAGATTATTTGCTTCAGGTTCTTAATAAACCAAGATTGAAGAAGAAAATTTCCGAAAAAGGAGATGTAGATAATCAGAAGAAGATTGTTTACAGATTGTTGTCTGACTTCAGGCTATGGCCATTTTTCATTAAAACAGGTTTTAAATTCTTGTTAAGTTAACAAAAAAAGATATGGTATTAGTCGAAAACCTAATACCTTGATTTTAGTGCTGATAGCTTGAGTTTAACTTTGATAGAGTTTTGATTTATTACTTTGTAATCAGATGATCCCAAAGGAATAGCAATTTCATGATCAATAATTATATCGTCATTTTTCCCAGGGTCTCTCTCAAATACATGGAATGGTATTTGAACCACTCCTCCTTTTGGTGCGTCCCTAAATTCAGTATAAAGAGTTAACCCATCAGGTGGTTGATAAACCTCATTTTTCTCAAGATTTATTGTTCCTCTATTTGGAATTCTACCGCTGTAATTAGGCCTTAACCCAACTCGGAAGTATAATTCAGATTCATTTCCAAACAAATCTCTATCTTCTAATACCTTCATTGATATTAGTGCTACTTTTACTTGATATCTATCTTCAAATTCCTTAGTATCCCTTTGCCCTCTAGCATAAGTGTTTTTATAGACTTTCTTTACAACTCGTCTTCCCATTGTATCACGCTTAGGATATCAAAGGGGATTGGGCTTAAAACTTTTTTTCCTTAATCATTTTTTAGAAACTCTACCAGACAGAAGTTTCCTCTACGTGTTGCTGGAATTCTTTCACCAACTTTGAAATTCACTTCTGGAATTAATGTCTGTAACATGCCTCCCCATATGTGTAAAACAAAATCACACAAATCGCGTTTTCCTTCAACACATTTTTCTCCAGGAGCATATGTACAATATCCTCTTGCTGGAAATTCAACATAAGCGACTTTTCTTGAGACACTTGAAGTTATATCAGGTGGCAGATAGTTCCTTAAATCTTCAGATGCTTTTTCTTGCAATGCCTTTGTTACATATTGACCAATCATTGTAGAAATCTCTTTCATATCTTGTTCAGAATCTCTGATATTAATCAATAGAAATTCTATCAAGAAGAGTACATGTAGATCGTTAAACTCAGCTTTTGCTTTCTTAACACTCGAATCTTCCATATCACTGAAGAAAGTAGTAGTAATCTCTCCTAGGACCTTATGGAAGATGGGTAGGATCATAGTTGCAGGATATTCTTTCAAAATTGGAGAGAAAACTGTTTCAAGATTAAGATCAATGCTAGCTTTTATCTCTTCTTCTTCAGTTGATAGACTTGGTTGTGACGAAGAGGCTGCTGGTTGAGACATTTGAGACTGGTTTGTTGTAGTAGATGGTAAAACTTCACTAGATACAATACTACTTGATGGGATACCTTGTTCTATTTTTTGTACGATAATCTGCAATTGTTGAGATTCGAATTGGCTTGGAATTTGTTCAACTCTAACATCTGATTCAAAAAGAAGGTACCCAAGAGCTTTCATCATTCCTGATACTATCAATAAATAGGGTGATGATCCAGCGCTAGAAGTTATAAAACGATTTGCACCTAATTGAATAATTGCGTTATCTTCTTTTGTTTCTATGGTAATATTTTTCCAACCCAAGGATTCTACAAGCAAATCAAATTGTTCCTCAATTGAAAGATCTCTATTCGGAGTGAAATAGGTGTGAAAAACATCGGCAATGGCTGAAATCATAACTTGTTCAGTTTCTTTGTTAGTAATATCTAAAGAAACTATAATTTTCTCTATTGCATTCATTAGTATTTTAATGGTTTGAAGTGATCTTAATTTGTCGCTTCCCTTATTTGTCCATGTAGGTGAAAAACCGCTCATGTAAATCTTCCTTTAAATGATGAAAGTATTGTAATTCCTCTTACTTAAGATGTTCAAATAGCAATTATAATCTTTGTGATAATTTCGTTCGAACAGACTTATAAGTTTCAAAAAAATCGATTTCGATAAATATCTGCAAATCAGTAAATAGCCTCTTATCGAAAAATAAAGAAAATGGGTTAATTCAAAAAGCTTAAAACATCAATCAAAACGTAACTGTATAGATAATCATTAAGTGGTTACGATGAGTAAAATAATAAGTATGCCAAGATGCACTTCCTGTAACAAGATAATCAGTCCAAGCGAAGAAGGAGATACACGTTTTTCATGTCCTAATTGTAATGATGTAATGATCGTTCGATGTAAGAAATGTAGATTGTTTGGAAATGACTATGTGTGTCCTAAATGCAACTTTACAGGTCCTTAAGTGGGTGAAATAATTGGGTGAAGTCTTACTAGTATATGAACTAAGGCCAGAATCAGCTGAAGTAACTCCAGATAATTTAGAAAAAAAAGTTAGGGGTAACCTTCCTGAGGCAATTAAAATGCAAAATGATCCAGAACACAAACCGCTATTTTTTGGGTTGATTGGAATTGTTGGACAATTCATAATTCCAGAGGTTGATGGTGCTCAAGATCAGTTGGAAGCATATTTTGAATCTATAAAAGAAATTTCTTCTTTTCAGATGACTTTTGTTACAAGATTGTAGTATATATTTACTTCAATTACTCTTTTTCTATTTCCATAGATTTTTGCATAATAATTTTAATTACAAACCCTTTTGTCCAATCACTGGAATCTTTATCTTCTATTTTTAGAATATATGCGTATTTTTTAGCAATCTCTTTAACAATCATAAATCCAAGGTGTTTTCTCAATGTTTCATCGAAAGGAGATTGTTCTATTGCTCTTTGAATTTCTTCTCTTAATTCTGGTGGAATTCCTTTTTTATCAATTATATCGATTTCAAAAAATTCATTTCCTTCTTCATCAACTATCTCTATCCCAGTTATTTCTATAATAACTTTAGAGTCACTAGTTTTTTGTGCTAGACTAACTAACACATAGTAAAACATATCGTACAGATAAGTTCCACCATGGATTTTGATCATATTTGGAATATCAATAGTTACGTTGAATAGGGTTTGAGTAAACTCTTCCTTTGCCTTCTCTATTACTCTTAACATTGTCATCTTAAGAGGAACAAAGTGTAACTCATCCGCACTTGAAACATCTAAAACATTTGAAAGTAGCCTAATATCCTGTACTATAGATGTTCCTCTTTTTACCAAAGTATTAACTCGTTCTAAGACTCCATCTTCTTCTTGAGGAATATTATCTTTAAGCAGTTCATAGTATCCTGATATCCCAAAGAGGATATTATAGATGTCATGAGTAAGAACATTCAAATACATTCTAGACCGATTCGAATATTCTTCTGCGATTGATTGAAGCTTTGTTGCTTCTGATATATCTACAAGTGATAGAACTACGCAATATTCTCCAGTTAGGTTGTTTATTGTAGGAGACATTTGAACAAAGAAAGTTCGTGTATCATAATTTCCCATTTGGAAAATTTCAATTTCTAGTTTCATTGTGTCTTTCGCAATATTGGCAATTACTTCACGTATTTTTTGTAGCATCAACTTTGCTTTATCGGCATCTAGATTCAGTAAATGATCTAACTTCAATCCAACACTTTCATCATGGGTCAAGTTGAATGTTTGTTCAGCTTGTTTGTTAAGATATATCATTTCGAATCTATTTCCAGCTAACATTACTGGAAAAGCTGAAAATTCTGAGGTTTGAGTTATTTGTTGTATATCATCAAGTAATCTTTTTCTTTGAAGGGTCAAAAATAGTTGATTCGCCATTATTCTAAGAAAATGAATATTAGATTCAGATAGTTTTTCTTGAGAGTTCGAAATTACTAATAGGAATCCAAACATCAGATTAATTGACCCAATGGGTAGAATCAGACCATACTGTTCATCTAAGTTCGCAAAACTGACTTCATCAATCTTGTTAGAGGTATTATAATAACGTAAACTTGAGATATCAAGAGTTGGAGATTTATAATATTGAATTATATCTTCATTTAACCCTATATGCTGAATTAGTGAAACTTCTTCGATATCCTTTAAGAAAACGCCCATACATTCTATTCCAGTTTCAGACTTGATTTTGGGTAAAATCCTATTAAGGATTAGTTGAATTTCGGTTGTTTCAAGTGTTAAATTAGACATTTCAACAATCAAATCAGTTTGGTGTTGCTTTAATGTTGCAAGATATTCATTAGCCCATGAGGCTAATATATCAGAAATTAAAACTGTTGATTCTTTTACAATTTCTATATACTTCTCTTTATTGTATCTAACAGTATTCTCGAAAAGGAGAACAACAACAGCTCCAATATTATGATCATTAATAACCAATGGAGAAATGATGATGTCAACTACTTCTAATTCTTGAAAAACACGTTTATAATCATAATTATCTGGGATTTGATCAATAGTCGCCCAAGTAAGCTCAGATCCACTAAATGATTCTGCAAATGGGTCCTTACTATCATCAAAGAAATCAATCTCTATTTCCACGTCATCAAATTTTGAATGCTCATCTGTTAAACAAAATGGAATAAGACTCAAGTTCTCTGAACTATACTTTGAAACAAGAATGATTGCGGGATCTAATGAGTTTCTAATTGAACTGGCTATCTTTAGAATTATATTCTTCTTCTCTCTACTATCCACAAGTTCATTGTTCTTTAGTAGTAGTAGAAATTCTTCTAAAGTATCTGATACAAGATTGTTCTCCATTTGTATCACAGTTTAATCCTTTTATGAAACATATCAACAGACGAGCTTTGACTATAGTCTATGTTTGTGTAAAAGGGCTTACTTATATTCATTTTGTAAGTTGTAACTAGTTTTAGAAGATTCTTTTCAGACGAGTAGCTATTTTCAGTTATGAAAGATATTTGTCATGTTGTCATGTTAAATGTACTAACCATCACTCTGAACTTATGCGCAGTGGCAGATATTACTGGAGCTTTTATAGGAAAATACTGCTAAATTAGTGATGACACAAGTAGTAAGAGCGGAATGTATAGAAGTTGCTTATCATACAGCCTTAAGCAAGCTTTGTCATCAAGTTAAGAATCTCTATAATCGAGCGAATTTCCTTATCAAAACCTCCCTCAACCAGCAGAACAAGCTCCTGTTCTATTATGATCTCAACACCCTTCTCCAACCAGAAGAATGCTACAAAGTTCTTCCAGTTCATACAGCCCAACACACCCTCAAACTCCTCTGTAGGAATTGGAAAGCTTATTTCCGGGCTCTCAAGGAGTGGAAGAATAACCCTGACTTGTTCTTTGCTATACCTCGTCCCCCAAACTACAAACCTAAAGATGGAGAGGTGGTGGCTATTTTTAGCAACCAACAAGCGAAGATAAGGAACGGGTGGCTAGTATTACCGAAGAAAGTAGAATATTACTATAAGACAAGACTGACCGCTAGTACCAAACTGCGAGAGGTGAGGATCATCCCCCGACAAGTAGGGTATACAATAGAACTGGTCTATCTCAAGACCATTCCAAACTTAAGACACCGACCCAAACGTAAGGGAGCGATCGATTTAGGGATGACCAATCTTGTGACCTTTGTGGATAACCTCGGGAATCAACCGATTGTTATCAAGGATCATGGGAAAGGGAT
>JAAFKJ010000065.1 GCA_021399395.1 Candidatus Heimdallarchaeota archaeon | reverse complement strand
TATAATCCACACCTACAAATTCAATAGGTTTACCTTCTTCATCTTTTCTAAAAGAAATGTTTTTTTCCCCTACAAAACTAAAATCCAGTCGTTTTAGTAGATTATTTGAAGGATTGTTAATTTTCGCTGTACCTGCCGTCACAATTTCAGCTTCTAATACCTTGAAAATGTAATCTAAAACAGCTTGACAGCTTTCTGTAGCATACCCCATCCCATGAAAATCAGAATGGAAATTGAATCCAAACTCAAACCTCTTTTCTTCTTTCTTAGCTTTAAATATTAGTCCTATCAGCTTCTTCTCTTCTTTCAAGATTACAGCCACAAAATCGTCCCCTTCTGAAAAATTCTTGACTATCGATTTATATTCTTCAAGATTATTTGGCCAAGGTCCTTCATCGTATTTTGCTAACTCTGATTGCTCATATTTCATTGCTAGTTCAGCCAAGTCTTCCCAATCATCTAAGGTAAAATTGCGGATTATTAATCTGTCTGTTTCTAATCTGATCATTCTAATTGCTCATGTAGCGCTAATATCTAATTTCTAGATCTCCTAAAAAGTATTCCTTCTCTAACAGCTGTGATTTTTCAAGTCTAATCATAAAGAATAATGAAGTGTTTGAGGAGTAAATTCATTTTAACTTGAATTATGTGCCTTAAGATGCATGTATATAGAAAAGCACCAAAAAACGAGTATCTTAGTGATTAAATTTTCTAGCATACTTTAATATATGAGAATAAGTAAACTTGTTTTTGATACATACATTACTGATGTACTATGTGAGGGTTCTGGTCCTAATTACTGTTGAGTCTAATAGAGATAGGACTAGATTAAAATGTCAGAAAAATACAAATTGAAATTAAATTTCATTCTATTACTGTTTATTTTTTTAAGTGGAATAATTGTAAATATGAATACCATATCCGCTGAAATCGATATGGAAATTGAAGAAAACAGTCTGTCTGAACAAACACTGAATAATAATATTGAATCATCAGAGAAATTAGATATTTATTCAGATTTTTCGAGTATAAACGATCAATCCCGCGTTGATCCAAGTGGTTTAAGTTCGGGCAATAAAATTACAGGATATTTTGAACCTGTTCCAGGTGAAAATGTTATTAGTGATGATAGAGATCAAGCAATAGTATTTAATCAAGAACCAGTAATTGATCCTCAAATCGGTGATATCTTAGCTTACGGATATTCAAATGAATTTTCCCCGTTTAGTATAAAATGGGAAGTTGTGGACATTTTGAGTCCGCAAGAATATGTTATTAATTATATCTATTTTAATCCTGATACACTAACTGAATTTGTTTCTGATAGTTATATCCTAAACCCATACACTCGTGGATTTTCAGCATCTTGGGATTTATTCCCCTATTGGTTAAATCCAGATGAACTATATTTAGGAGCAGTAGTTGACGTTTTCTATAATGGATCTAATGATGGTGAAGTTATCGGAGAAACAACATATAGCTATTATGGAGAGATTGTTGATGTGTGGATATTAGATGATCCCAGGGAATGGCAAATGTATGAAAAATACTACTTTGTAAAAGATACAGGTGTTCTAATAGCTACTTTGGATGATAGTTATAATTTTTATTGGGAAGGAACTTACATTAGTGAATTATCTCCTTCAGATGAAATGCATAATCTCAAACAAGCTGTCGATTTCTTTGAGAAAAATAACACGAATTTTGTAATCCCTATTTTGATACATAATACTGGCCATTTTGCAGAATCATCTGTTACTGAAGTATATGTAGATGGAGTCTTTGTTACTTCAAGGAATCTCAACTTAGATGGTGGAGAATACTTCATTTGGAAAGTAGAATGGCAACCTACTAGTCACGGTATTTATTTTGTTGAAGTAAATACTACTGTAGTTACGGGTGAAACATACATCATAGATAATTACTATTCTATCGATTTTAGTACTTACCCTCCTGTGCAATATTTTATGTACTCAACTCCATTTATCTGGTATGACACATACCATAGTGGTCAGTCACTGGGGTTAGCGGGAGATGACGTATGCAAATCAATTAATCTGCAATTTGATTTCTTCTTCTACGATCATTTCTTTTCAACTATCTATATAGATTCAAATGGTGTGTTGTCATTCCTTGAACTAGATTCACTTACTTGGAATCGTTGGGGTATACCTACTGATTGGTATAATTATATTATCGCACCATTCTGGGATGATCTTTATGCATCTAATAATGTATATTATCGCTCAACTCCTGATTATTTTGCAGTTACTTATTGGTATTACATCACCACTTCTCCAGGGTACTTCCCAGTAGGAACATTTGAGGTTGTTATTCATGCTAATGGAGATATAGTCTTTCAGTATCATTATATTGAATATGATCCTGGTTCAATAGTGGGACTAAGTTATGGTCGGGACTTAAGTTACTATTCTCTCTATACACCGAGCTTAGATGGCGCAAGCGATTTTGCTATTTTATTCTCTCCCTCTCCTTATACTAGTTTCTTCGAAGTTAATGCTTATAACAGTATCAGTTTAGATCCTTTAGCAAATGCACAAGTAAATATTTACGATGAAGCTGATAATCTTCTAAAAACTGGATTGACAAATATTGATGGATTCTACAAAGTAGTTGCTGTACCAGTAGGTACTTACAGAATTGAAGTAGTTGCTGATGGGTATATACCTGAGTCTCAAATTGAATTTGTAGATATGCATGAAGGAAATTACCTGTATTTCCATCTGGATCCACTACCTATACGGGAGGTTCTAATCTTATCACCCACGGAAGGACAAACTGTAGAAGGCGGAGTGGTTTATATCGAATTTGCTACGTCAAATACGAATGATGTAGTACTAGTTGATATGTTTGTAGATGACGTTTGGGTTGCGAATGTTACCTCTCTTTATTCTGAACATATTAGTGTTCCAATTTTTGAAAATGGAACAAATGTAATCAGACTAGAATTTCTATGGGCTGATACAAGCAATGCAATTGTTGAAATATCAATTGAATCTGTTGATGTCATACCTCTTTATGTTTTGGAAGATGGAGATTACTTTATTTTAACAGTAGAATTCCCAGATGTAGAATTGTTTATAGAACAGACTCTTACCTTTATCTGGTACTCTGAATTTGAAATTAATGTTACTAGTACCATGAGAACGTATGACGCTTCAAATACAACACAAGATCAAATGCAATATTATGTTAGAGTAAACATACTAAATGGATATATTACAGATTCTGATATTCCTGGATTTTTCTATAGCAACTTTGCACTATTCAATAGAATTACTAATGAAACTAATGTTGGTGATCCATTTATTTCTTCAGCATGGAGTGATATAGTTTTCATAGATGGGAGTATGGTTTGGAGAAGTAATGAAGTTTGGACTATAACCTTGATGGGTGGAATTTTATTATATATTGATAAAGAATCGGGATTAATGGTTTATGAGGAACTTCCTGCTTCTGTAAATGGACCTGGTTTTGGATTTGTTCAAACCAATATATATGAGTTAGACTATGATCCATATTTATTATCCGAAGCAGATTATTCTTATGAATATGGAACAACAGGACATTTGCTTACTTGGCATGCTTACGATGAAGATCCTGCAATTTACGAAATCTATAAAGATGGGGAGTTGGTAGAAACAGATACTTGGTCTTCAGGAGTTCCTATCAGCTGTATTATTGATGATTTGGCAGTCGGAACGTATAATTATACAGTTGTAGTTATAGATAATAAAGGAAATTCAGTTTCTGATACAGTTATAGTCACTGTTACTGCTGTTATTGCAGAATATAACTCACTACTCAAACTACTATTCCTACCTACAATAATCTGTATAACTCTTGTTTTAATTCTTAAGAAAAGAAAAATTTTGAGTACTAAATAACAAAATTTCCCTTCTTCTTCTTTTTTTCTTTTTTTTTCCTTGTTAAACCAAATGAGATGAGTATCATCTAAAACCTAGTTCATATCATTTGACTAAAAATGGTAGATCTATTACCAATGCTTCTTCTGGGCAATCATCTTCACATACTTTACAATACCAACACTCATCATACTTTTGATATGGAAATCCATTTTCATTCAATCTGATTATATCCATTGGGCAATGGTCTACACATATACCACAGCTTGTACAAAGAGATTCATCAACGATTAAAGGCATTAGATTTCTCCTCCATTTTCTATGTCAACTAAAAGCGTTTGAACCTCTCCTGATTTCAATCCTCTTTCAAGAACAACATGCTTTAACCAATTCTCGTCATCTATCTCAGGATAATCTGTTCTATAATGGAACCATCCCCAACGACTCTCTTTTCTAGCTAGTGAAGCGTTTACTGAAAGTTCTGCACAATCAAGTATAAACTGTATTTCCTCGTATTTACTTAACTCATGGTGATCTGTAATTCGTATGTTCGTCATTTCTTTTCTAAACCTTGGAAGCCACCATAAGAATCTATTCAATTTTGTTGCATTTTTAGGTGGAACAGCATAATCTCCTATTGTTCGTCTAACCTTGTATTCGAAATCATGAACTGATACTGTTCCAGTTTGGTTATTTTCCATAACTTTGAGGAATCTTTGTTC
>JAAFKJ010000064.1 GCA_021399395.1 Candidatus Heimdallarchaeota archaeon | reverse complement strand
TCTCCTACAACTATTAATTGTCCATCTCTTGACAACATCCTTTTACATTCTCTTAGAAGTTGTTTTTGTTTATCTTTCTCTAATTTTCTCAAAGTAAAAATCACGATAATATTGATGAAAATGTCATTCATAGAAGCTAATTTTTCAATGTCGAAAGGTTTGAAGTCAATCTTTTCTAGCATGGAAGCATCTTTCACTTCAGACTGAGGACTGACATAAGTAGAAGAGCTTTCTCTTGCAATCACACTTGGAAGATTATCAGAAATTACTATTGAAAATTCGCCTATATTTTCTCCAATAACTAAAGTTGGACCTGTTTTTAGTTTCTCAGTTATCCATTCATGAATCTGTGGGACAAATAGATCAAGATTTACTGTTTTTTTTACTTTTGTGGTTATATTTTGAAGAGCAGTACCTGTTGTCTTTCCTTCGGTTTCTTCTCCTGTTACATCTTCTTCTTGTTCCTCTATTGAAGGTATATCTGGTACTTTAGTTTCTTCTTCCATTCCACTCACTTTTGGATTTTCATTTGCCATTCAAAAGATGCTTCGACAATATCATTCTTTGTAGGTAGATCTTCTTCTCTCTGCCTTTTGAGCATTTGACAGAACTTATCTATTTCATAAAATACTGATCCTGATATACCTATATTCATCAATTTATCTTTTGTTTTTGTAAGCAATGCAGCAATATCCTTCGCATTCTCTAGATTCACTTTGGAAATAATTGACAATTTTTCTCTTAATGTGATGATTTCTTCTTCAGGATTTAGACTAACAGTAACACTTGAAGAAAATCCTTCTCTCATAACTTCAAGAACTTTAGTTTGCGCTTCCTCAAGAGAATTAGCAACATTGTTACTGAAATAGTAAGTAGCTAACCTTACAGCAATTTGTTTTAATCCAACTTCTAAATCGTCTTCACTTAAATCAGGGATGTTATGTAATAATCCCATTCGTATAAGAATCAAATCTCTATTCTTCTTAGCATAAGACATTTCATGTTCTGTAAGCTCATTAATACCATGTAATCTTTTAACTAAAGCTCCAAAACTATCTAAATCCATGTTTATAATGTCTTCTTGAGTAAGATAAGGTTTAATTTTCTCAGTAATTTGCTTCCAAAGAGGTTCATCTACTTCCTCATCAAAAATTGATTCTTCATTACTCATATGGAGTTATTCTTCTTTAAATTATTAAAATCTTACGAGCTAAGCAATCAATTATTTTAAACCGATTGCTTTTTTCATAAATCTTTTATGCATTACGAAGATAAGTAGTAACATGAATGTCTATCATGTAGTAAGAAAAAGACTAAAACCCGTAAAAGAGCCATATAAATTTCTAAATGGAGATGTATATTTAGTGACCACAACTACACACCTCTGGATATGGTTAGGGGGAAAATCCTATTGTGATGATCGTGCTGTTGGTGCTTGGACTGCTAAGGTAGTAGAAGAAGAGAATAAAGACCTTCTTATCAAAACTGTTATGGAAGGAGATGAACCTGAAGAGTTCAAAGAGCTGCTTGATTTTGTAGTAGTTGAAGGAGATACTCCTGGTTTCTTAAAACATTTTGAATTAAAGTTAGATATTGATTATAAACTTCTACAGATAATTCAACAAAATGATGGGACAATTACAACTAAGGAAGTTGCCATCAAACACAAAAATCTGAAATCTAATGATTCGTTCGTATTAGATGCATATGATGAGATCTATGTTTGGATAGGTAAAAAATCTCAAGTTAAGGAAAAGTATGAAGCAGGTAAAATTGCACGAGCACTTGATGTAGAAAGAAAACGTCGTCCAGTTGTTTTTACATTTGAGGAAGAACAAGAACCTAAAGGCTTCAAAGATCTAATTGAAAGAATTGCCAAGAGAGACAAAGAACTAGAAAAGCAAAGGTAGTTTTTTTTACTTTCAACTCTTTTTTTATTTTCATTTTTGCTTTCCTATCCAGAAAGATTAAAATAATCTGAATTATTTCTCCTAAAGTATGACATTGGAACCATCAACGGGGGATAACTTAGATATATCAAGATTAACGAGAGATCAGCAAACCTTGCTATATACTATGAACTATCTCACAAAATGGGTAAAGGGCGATCATTATTTAGAAACAAGTAATGAAAAAGTCTGGGTAAAAGAACTCCCTTTGTGGGCTGTGATGTATTATCAGATAGTAAAAGGAACCTACGAATCATATGATTATGCACCTACTTCTATACAATTTTTTGGACGCAGTAGTTTTACTGTTAATCTCTCATATGAAGGGATTGATGATATAGAAGATCTTAGAGAATTAGACATATTAGAAAAAATTCGATTGAGCACCTCTCAACATGGTTTTGTAACAGCTTATAGAATTACAGATCTTGGCTTTAAGTACTTGAATATCATTCCTCAGGACGTTCAAGATGAAGTGCATAAGTTATTTTACTGTGAACACTGTAAAACCCACTTAGATTTCTTTATGAATATGGGCGATGAACCAGAAATTAAGATTGATTGTCCTGAATGTGACGTTTCGGATTTTGAATTAGATTTCTTAGAAAGTGAAGATGTAAGCTACATCTCTAAACCTTATTTCCTAAGGATTGCAGACAAGCTGGTGAAGAAATAAAATGACAATAGCACATAACATTAAAGACGAACTCGATGAAATTCTCTATATCAAACATCCGAAGATTTTTGTTGTAGAATGGTTACCTTTTGATTCTAACCAGCTCAGAGAATTGAATAAGAAGCTAGACATTGAAAAAGGAGCTCATAAGACTCTTCTTACTGGGTTGATAGACCGGTCACCTGATGTACCTATCTTTACATCCAAGGGAAAACATACCAGAGTCTTAGTAAATGATTATGCATTAGATAGTTATGTTAATCTTGAAGCAGTAATAGATTTACCAGAAGAAGAGGGAATTGTTCAGATTGAAGAAATGGCTATTTTCATCTCAAAAACTGGCTTTGTTATATACTCATTAAATTTACGTGAGATAGAAGGACAAAACAGCTATATGTCGCTTGATAAGCTTTCTCGAGTGGTCGCTGATTTATCGCAAGATAGTTCATTGGTAATTGATAGTCTTCTTACTGAGTTTCAAAGAAACTTTCTAGAGATTATATTCGGAAATCCGATGCACAGACCAAAAACAATTTGCTATGTTGGTGAGGATATCAATATTAAACATGATGATGTACAAGAGTATTGTGATGGTGAGGATTGCGAAATAGAGATAAACCAATTAGTTGGAGAAGGACATCATCCTTACCAAGCAGGATCAAATATCTTCTTTAAGGGTACAAGAGGAACACTTGCAGTTATTGACAACTTCACTGAAGAGAACGAATACCAGATAACTTTCTGGGGAATCCAACATGCTATTGGAACATTTGTTGACTGTTTCATGTCTAGAATCTGGGAGCTTTATGACCAATCTAACAACATAAAAAACCTAGTAGAAGAAGCAGTTAAAGGAAATACTGAAGCATTGAACAGTGTTCAAGAGCAAATAACCTTACTTACAAGTACCATAAGTTTAGTCAGCCAAATACAAGAGTTTCTTAAGGATTCAACTTCTGATTTGTTACAAATTTACAGAGATAATAACATTGCTGATCTAAATGATTTCTACGATGTTGAAGAAGGTCTTAATATCTCAAGAGAGCGAGTAAAAGAAGCAGACAAAATCATTAATGGTCTATTAACTGAACTAGAGGGAATAAGAAACTACATTTCTACACTCTCTGAAATGCAAATGAGAAACATGAACAAAGCAATGACCAGGAATACTAAAAGTATGAATCAAGTTCTTCAAGCAAATACTAGAACTGGTGGAGCTATCGACATGATTGAATTGATTTTGGCTGGAAGTATTATTCTAGAAGTCTTTGCTTTTGCTGTAGGTGAATACGGATCATCTGATACTGTTTTTGGCGGCTTAATGTCTAAATACGGGACTCTGGTAATGTTTATCATTAGTCTTGTTTGTTGGATAGGAATTGTAATTTATCTGCGGTGGAGTAAAAATATGATGGAAAGAAAAGCTCTCAAAGATTTCACAATCAATATGACCTTAAATCGAACCATAAATGTAGATAAACTAAGCAGCTATATGGCTGAAAAGGAAATATTGACAAAGCATGTTGAATATGATAGAGACAATATCATAGTAAGCTATGTATGGGATATAGGCGACGATCCAGAATTGAAAGATTTGGATGTAGATCACGTAAGCATAACCTACAATGAAACAAATGCTCTATTATTAAGCATCGAAATAGAGACTAGTGAAGTCAATACAGACCAGCAAAAAATGATTGAACAAATTCTAGGTGACATGCGATCAAGTGGAGTTCTGAATAGTTAGAATTCTACCTTTTACTTTTCTTTTTAATCAGTTATCTTTATTTATACTTCTGCAAATATAAGCAAAATGGCTAAGAGATCAAGTAAAGTTGCGATTGATTCTACAAGTCTTATAAAAGATTTTCAACTACCAGGAGGAGAGTTAGTACATGTATTAACTGGAGTAGACTTGAAAATTAAGAAAGGTGAGTTCATAGGTGTTATGGGGCCCTCTGGAAGCGGTAAATCAACTCTGCTAAACATATTAGCAACATTAGAGACTATTACTGAAGGAGAGGTCAAAATTGCTGGAGTTAACCTACATAATACTAGTTATAAAGATAGGCTTCAAATAAGGCGAACTAAGTCTTCCGTTGTTTTTCAGAACTTTGCTCTTATTCCATATTTAACAGCTAAGGAGAATGTTAAGCTTCCTATGAAATTGAGGGGAGTGATCGAGACTGAAGCTGAAAGTAAAGCTATAGATTTTCTTGAAATCGTAGGTCTTTTTGCTCGTATAGACCACTTACCTGAAGAATTAAGTGGGGGGGAGCAGCAGCGTGTAGCTATTGCTCGTGCTTTAGCCCATGAGCCTGATATCATCTACGCTGATGAACCTACTGGTAATCTAGATACTCACACTGGTAAGGATATAATTGCACTTTTCAAGAATTTAGCTAAAGAACAGAAAATAACCATTATCATGGTCACTCATGATACATTAAGTGCAAGAGAGACTGATAGATTATACATTCTTCAAAAAGGGAAAGTGTTAAAGGAACAAACTAAGATTCTTGATTCTAAATATGAAGGTAAGAAGGAGGTTAAGAAATGAAACGTCTTAAACGCCCTAAATTTTTCTCTTTTATTGGTTTTGCTTTTAGGTCAATGATATCCAATAAAAGACGAAGTATTTCGATTGGTGCAGGAATGATACTTGGTGCAGCAATTTTTTCTAGTATCTTCTTCTATGGATCCATTATTAATTCAATTACAGTTCAGGATATGATCGATAATGTTGAAGCTGAAGTCACCTTCCGTCCTACTGATACAGATATTGGATATACACCAGCTGAAGTAGTAGATCTAATCTTGCAGGAAGAAGAATTTCAAGACAGCGTGGTTGTTTATGGTCGTCATGCTCATTATGATAAAAACGATTACTGGAACATGTATTATTCGTACTTATTACCAGATTTCAATTTCTCAACACAGATAGGGTGGGATTTAGGACGACCCCTATATGATCCAATGATTGTCGATTCTGAGTTTGAAAACAATTCTATAATCGAAAGAATCAACATCATCGCTGGAGAAAATAACTTAGATGATAATGGAATTCTATTATCATCAAATCAGTATAAAAATCTTGGAATCCAGATAAATGACACTTTACAATTTACATTCTTCCTCAACAAAACAGTGTTTAATGGGATTTCCTATGATGATGTGGGTGTCATTACTCATTCAATGAATTTAACAGTGAGAGGATTCTTTAATCCTGGATTACTTTTAGATGAGCAACATATGGTTATTGGAAGTGACAGCTTCAATTCTACTATAATTGGGAATCTTACTGCTTTTAATATGTACCATCTTCCTACGAAACTAGATTTAACTAAATTCCCCCTGAGTAATCTTATCAAATTCAACGAATATATCACGATTGTCTTGAAAAGAATGGAACAAAAAATTCCTTTAGAAGGGAGAAATCTAATATCGGGAGTTCTTTTTGCTTATCAAGGTTTAATTATTATCATGCAGATTATAGATGCAGTTCTCTATATTCCTGCGATTGTTTTATCCATGATTCTTATCAATCTAGGCGCGGAACTTGCAATACGAGAAAGAAAATTTGAAATTTCCGTATTGAAAGCTCAAGGTGCGAGTCCCAAGCAAATCCGGATGATGATCTATCTGGAAGTATTTTTGATAGCTATAGTAGGAGAAGCTATAGGTATATTTCTTGGCACTTTTGGAGCAGCTACAGTGCTTTCTACTTATAGTTTTATGGCCATAGATTTCTCGACGCTATCTTTTGCTTACTCAGCGCTCAATATTGAAGCTTGGAGTGTTATTACTACGGCAGTTGTAACGTTGTTTATTCTCTTTATGGCAACAAGAAAGAAAACTAATGCTTTTATCCAGCAAGAAGTTGCTTTGGCAACAACTGTTGAAAAGGAAAAAGTAAGCTGGTTTAAGAAAATCTATGGTGACGTAATCTTCTTCGTAATTGGTTTAGTAGGAGTTGCTTTCACAATTGTTGAGGACATTGATCCTAATGTAGCTTTTGGATTCACAGTAGAATTGTTACAAGCATTTACGCCAATTCTTCTATGGTTTGGAGCAGCTAAAATAGTGAGTAGATTATCAACAAAAATACCTGTAAGATTAGATAAATTATTGGTGAAAATCTTCAAAGATATAGGGGTGCTGTTGAAAGGTAGTTTATCCAGAAGGCACCAAAATTTTCCACGAATGACTGTACTACTTTGCTTATCAGTTTCATTATGTGTCTTTGGAGCAATACAGGGAGAAACGGGTTCAGCTGAAATTGTAAGACATGCTGATTTCTATATTGGTGGTGACATGCGTGTAGATATTCTTGCAGGTTCGAATGATCTTTCTATTTCAGATTTTGTTGGTTATGAAGATAAAATAGAAGTAGTAATCCCGATCTATATGACCGTTTTATATATAGGGGCAACACCTGTAATTTGTTTTGGAACGAATTTAACAACATATGGAAATCAGGCTTTATGGCACACAGATTCTATTGTTGAATATACTGATTGGAATGAAGGATTGCAGACGCTTAAGGATAATCCTTTAGTAAATGTAGGTGTGGGTGTAGATACTTCAAGATATTTAGAAATTGGGGATGATTCAACATTTAATTTTACTACTTATGATGGATCACAATATGAAGCTCAAGCAACACTAACAATTGACCATGCACCCTGTGAAATTATGGATTATTCTTTTGGGGCAATGGGAGGAATATTTGATTTTATTGAAACAGATATCTTTTACACAATGCTTGTAGATCAAGATTTTATTTTTGCATATGCACCGTTTACATTTGAAGTAACAAAAGCAATAATCAATTTCAAACCTGAAGTAGATCCAGTCGAAGAGAATCTTTCGTCACAATTCAATTCTGAATTTGAGTGGATTGTATATGCACAAACCCATGAAGAAGAAATTGAATTAATCAAAGATCAAGAAGGTCGAAGATTTGGTTTTCCAGGTTTATTAACCATCAATTTCCTTATTTCCCTTCTTGCAATAATTATCGGTGTATCTCTATTTATGTTTATGATCATCAATCAAAGAAAGAAGGAATTTGCTATATTGATTTCTGAGGGGGCTTCGCAGAAACAGTTGATAAAACTTGTCCTCACGGAAGTGATTTCAATGGCAATTTTAGCAACTTTGTTTGGAACATTTATAGGGTTCATTTTAGGGTATCAATTCAATGGATTCTTTGATAATTTCAGCATTACATCTTTTAACAGACAAATAGTTTATCCACCATTTATACTACTCGCGACGGTATTAGGTTCTTTTGTGATAATATTGATGTCTACCTTAGTTCCTGCAATTATTGCTTCAAGAACTAATGTTGTAGAGGAGATGCGAACATTCTGAGGTGATTATGATGTATGGAGATATGAAACGAAAAGTCCAGATTGAACCTCTACCCGAAGATCTTGCGTTACAAGCAGTGGATATTTACCATGTATATGGATTGGAACATCAGAACAAAGTTGTTGCACTCAAAGGAGTAAGTTTTGATATCAAAAAAGGAGAGATTCTTGGAATAATTGGTCCTTCAGGGTCGGGAAAAAGTACACTCCTTTTAGCTTTAGGTGGTATGCTTAAACCAACTGCAGGTCAAATATTCTATACTGATGGAACTGATATAACTAAACTTCCAGAAGAAGATCAATTCGATTTTAGGAGACATAATATAGGCTACATCTTTCAAGAACAAAATCTTATTCCTTACCTATCTGCTGAGAAAAATATTGAGATGCCAATGAAACTTATTAGCACTCCATTTGCTAAGAGAAAACAGAAAGTAAAAGAGCTAATGGAGACCTTAGGTATTTGGCACAGAAGAGATCACACACCTAAACGAATCTCTGGTGGGGAACAACAACGTGTTGCGATAGCGCGAGCTCTTGCAAACAATCCAAGTCTGATTTTTGCTGACGAACCAACTGGGAATGTAGATACTGAAACTTCCACTCAAATTCTTGATTTATTCAAAGAACTTAAAGAAGAGACTGGTACCTCCTACTTGCTTTGTTCTCATGATCCTATAGTTGGAGAATTCTCAGACCGGACATTAGAAATTCGGGATGGAATTCTAATAGGAGAACATCTTGAAGGTATTGATCTAACTGACTTAGATAGTTCAAGATTTTTAGTCTTAGATAATCAGAATAGGATAACTATACCTGAAAAAGCTCTGGAGGAGCTTCAAGGAACTTTACTTTATACGTGGGACATAACAAAAGAAGGTTTTATTTTGAAACCATTATCAAGACAAGAAGGTCAAAGAGAAAGAAAAATCAAGAACTGTACTACATGTGGTGAAGAAATACCTGTAGGCAGTTATTCATGTCCTAGATGTGGAGCAAAATTAACTAGAGTAGTTAGATGATTAACTGCTACTCTTCCCTTCCCTAACCTTTTTTAATCCATTTGTTTCTGCTACTCTGATGAAAATCTATCTTTGTCGACATGGTGAAACCGATTACAACAAAAACAGACTCATTATGGGTCATCTTCCAATTCCATTAAATGAGACTGGTAAAAAGCAAGCACAAGATTTAGCTAATGAACTAAAAGACAAAGGAATAGAAGCAATTTTCAGTTCTGATTTAATACGTACAGTAGAAACAACTAAGATCATCAATTCTACCTTGAATGTTCCTGTCACATACTATGAAGAGTTAAGAGAACACTCGTTAGGTAAGTATGATGGGAGGGGTGTAGATGAATTCTTGGGTGAACTAGATACTCTAGAAAAATTTGATGACCTAATGGTTAAAATTGGTGGAGAAACAACAGGGGTATTTGTTAACAGAGTATGGGCTATCTTCGAGAATATAGCTAAGATGAATAAGGAAAAGGAAAATATACTAATTCTAACTCATGGAGGATGTAATAGATCTGTTATTTTAAAAATACTAGGTTCTTCTGAGTTAATTTTCGATAATCTTAAGCAGGATAATTGTTGTATAAATGAGATTATTTATACAAATAAGGGTGGTAAGGACAATTTTCTAATCGAATCTGTCAATCATATGTGTCATATTAGCTAAAAATACCATCCTTTTCAGTAAAATTTTAAAGATTGATATTATTATTCCTACTTGAGATGACTAAAGATAAACCAAATATTATTCCTCCAGAAGAAAAAATTCCATCAAGAGGATATAGAATCAAGATAAAAGAATCTATTCGTAGAAGATTGGCAGAGGAGGAGAACTTCTATGCAATCGAATTAGACGATTTTGAAGAAGTAGAGTACAAACCTTATTCTACAGAAGAGAATATAGAGGAAAAACTTCCTCCAGTTAAGTTTGTTATAGATAAATATTATCTACAGAGAATTAAGGATGACCCATCTAGAGTTTTGGTAACACTTTACCTTGACTATGGCTATCTAAAACCCAACAGAGTAAAGGAAATAGTAGAAGTTAATAAGAAGAAACCTTTTCTAAGCAAACTCAAGGGAAAATGCCTAATACGTTTGTTTAATGATGATTTGTGTGAGCTAGCGCTTATACCTATGAAGCATTCTTCGTCATTTAATTATCATCCAATATCATCTCAACCTCAGCTGTTTCTAGGGTTAATTGAAAATCTTGAGCATAAGAAGGATTATCACTATAGGATAGAATGTTATGATGAGAATGACATTTTAGTTGGATCTTCAAAAGTTATAGAATTTGTTGCAGCTGTGGAAGATACTAAACAACCAATTTTCTTTGTATCAACTTCAGATTTACATGGAGGGCATAAAGCTCGCTTCAAACGTGGTAAGGGTAAAGGCTGTGGTGTGAGAACAAATCCCATTCTAAATAAACTTATGAATGATATTCATGTCAATGAAATGGAATACACATTCAATAAAGGCTATCAAGTATTTACAACAAGTGGTGATAACATTGATAACGGATCATACCATCAACATTGGGCTGATTTGTTCACTTGTGCAAACCCGAATCTAGCAAGAATAGTTTTCTCCCCAACTATAGGTAATCACGATTATTTCAACGGTGGGTTCTGCAAAGGTGCATGGTTTGGTGGTGCAAATAGAACACAAAAACACTTCCACATATATGTTCAAACACCCGGTAAACATACTGGTGCATTCTACTCTCACACTGAAGGTAATGTCTTCATGATACACTTGGACTCTGTCGGTTTGACTTGGGGAAATGAAAGTATAACTTGCGACAGTCGTCAATGGGAATGGTTGAATCGAGAATTAAGTATGTGGAGAAGACGAGCTAATGAGGGCATAGGTCCTCAGTTCTGTTATGTATTCTTGCATTCAGCGATCTTTACTATAGGTTACTTCGGAAGAGCAAGAAATAACTCTGACTCAGTAGCTCAATCTTGTCTAACTCCTCTGTTTGATGAATATGGTGTAAGTGCAGCTGTCTTTGGTCATGACCATATGTATCAACGATCATTATGGAAGAGTACTGAGTATTTGTGTATAGGTGTATCAGGTAAAGGTCCTATCAACTACTTTGATAATTTGAGAAATAAGACTGATTACAAAATTGAGAAAGATGAAGAAGGAGAAGAAGCTAGAGGGTATGGGGTAACTTACGTACCTCCCAACCATAGAATCATGTCAGAAGATGAAAAGATTCGTTTTGATGAATGGTTATTTACAGTTAAACAACAGATACTCAATGATGATATAAGGAAATATTATCTCTTCATTACTGAAGATGATCAAGAAGACTACAAGGAACTGATGGTAGATCCTGAGGAGAAAGAACAGTTCATCGATGAGAAGATTATTCCAAAACTCAAAACTTGTATCTGGTGGAGATTCTATAACACTAAAGGTAAGCTAGTTGACCAATCCTTTATGGAACCTGTTGAAAGAGAAATAAGAGATGAAAGTTTCATAACATGTCCTAATCTACATATTAGGTAAGAAAAAATAAAAAAAAGAAAAGGTGAAGAAGAGTAGAAAAAGTTATTTTGCAGGTTTGAGGCTTGCGCCACATTTTATGCAGAATGAAGAGTCAGGGGGGTTATCACTGTCACAGAAAGGGCACTTAACTTCCTCGCCTAAAACAACCTCTTCTACTTTCTTATCTTCTTGTTCTTCTTGCTTAGATACTTCAGATACTAATTCAGCGTGAATTTTCTCTGCTTGTGCAGACACTTTACCAACCTTGGATGGATCGACTTTAGTGACGTCAAAGAGGATATGGTTTTGAGTATCAAATGCTATAGGGGCTAATCCAAGGTTTACTATCTTCCATGCATCCATTCTAATGAACTCGGTAGATGTTCGTAGTATTCTTGCAGCATCACTGATATAGAGAGCTCCATGACTTTCAACTAATCTAATCAGTTTTTCACGTCGGTTACGATTGGTGAAGAATACTAGAATTGCAATGCCAATTAGGGTTATTGGGAAGACTGCTAAAATATACCATGTGGTAGTTATTGCACCTGTTAGTAAGAAGAATAGTGCTATAATTAATAGGACTTTCTCAGCAATACCAGATCCATCCCAAGTTTTCATCCAGAATCTTTTGAAATCGTCTTTAGGATAATCTCTTGCGGAACCTGCTACAACATAGTTGGCTGAGATGTTTTCAGCTGCTGGACCAACTGGTATAGGAGCGGGAGGTGCTCTTGGTAAAGCTGGAGCAGCTTTTACTGC
>JAAFKJ010000063.1 GCA_021399395.1 Candidatus Heimdallarchaeota archaeon | reverse complement strand
TTATGGAAAAGTCATATGATGAGGATCTTGCTAAATTAATGTCAGAAGCTCGAGACTTATTTAAGAGTGCCAATTTTTCTGATTCAGCGAGGAAATATTTGGAAGCTGCAAAGAATCAGGAAGCTACAAGGGGTTTGGCTCAAGCAGAAGATTTGTATCATGAGGCAATTAAGAATTTTATTAGAGCATCTGAAGAAAATAAAGAGAAAAAACAATTTCGTATGAGTGCTCAAAATCTCTATTATGTTTCTTATATATACAAAAAACTTAACGCTAGAGAAGATTGGATAGCTGCTACAAAAGCTGTAGTAGACGATTTGGTTAATGCAGCTCAAGAATATTTGATGTGGAACGAATATGACAGGGGAATTATTCTTGTTTCTACAGCTTGTTACTTCTTATTTTCTATTGAGGATTACCAGGCAGCTGAAGAGTTGTACAAAAAATACATTGAGCAAATCCAAGATGATCCCGGTTTTACAAGAGCACAACAGATTCTTTATGCTGCTGGCCATGCCATTAAAGCTGTTAAAGATTCAGACACAACCTCTTTACTGAATGCTCAACAACTTGTAGGAAATCATCTCAAACCTGGTTTGTCTCAGATTATGGGAGAGCTATTCTTCTCTGCTATAGATAGTGCAATGGATACCGTTGTTACAACATTCAGATCCAAAGTTAAACTACCAAGAATAGTACCTGAACTCAAGATATCTAGAGATTTAGTGTTTGGAGAATCAAATGACTTAGTTTTATCAATTGATAATGAGGGCGAAGGAGACGCATATAATTTAGTTTTCAAATTGAATATACCTGATGGCGTTGAAGTTCTAGAAGGCGGTAGGGAAATAACAATCGAGAGTTTGCCTGCCAAACATTCAACAGAAAATAAACTGACTATTCAAGGCATACCAAAAGGAACCGAAGTCACCTATGAACTTAGTGCAAATGTTACTTTTTATGATCAACTTCAAACAAAACAAACGATGATGGTAGGCCCATATGAACTTGTATTTAGAGAAAAAAGTATCATTAGAGGATATGAGGTTGAACTTGCTGAACTTGCTGCAAAGGGACTAGAACTCAAGAACAATCTTAGTTCAGTTGAGATTATGCCAGAGAAGGCAATCAATCTTATTATGGGTTTTCTTGAAAAAATCATTAAAGATTCAGAAATAATGCTTTCAAATGAAGAATTTGAAACTGCATATACT
Source organism: Candidatus Heimdallarchaeota archaeon (assembly GCA_021399395.1). Lineage (GTDB taxonomy): Archaea > Asgardarchaeota > Heimdallarchaeia > Heimdallarchaeales > Heimdallarchaeaceae > UBA460. The sequence continues at coordinate 9,486 of JAAFKJ010000063.1, read as the reverse complement.
AATATCAATACCTTAGAACAGATTCACGAAATTATGACAGAAATATCTGGTAAAGAATTCCTCGAGATTGTTTATGAAGCTCGTGATAAGGTAATAGAAGACAAAATTCTTTTAGCTATTGAAACTGTTAGAACAGAAATCGAAGCCGAAAAAGCTCAATTAACAGAGGATCACTTGTTAGAAACTGATAACTTAAAACAATCCTTTGAGGAAGAAAAATCTCGCATTCAATCAACCGCTAAGATTCAAACAGAAAAAGAGCAAAAAGAACTTGTCGATCAACTTGAAGAACAGCATAAAAAAGAACTAGATGATCTTGTGGCTGAAATGAATAAAGAAAAAGAAGCTACATTAGAAGAGCTTCAAGTCAAGTTAGATGAAGCCAGAAAACAGGCTTTACAAGAACAAGAAACACTTCTAAGAGATGAATTTCAAAAACTTCTTGCAGAACAGCAAGGTAAGAAAAGAAGGTAAGTTACGAACCCCTTCACTCTTTTTTTCCAATTTTGATAATACTTTTACTCGTATCTATAATAATCGAATCACCAGTTTTGATAAAGGAAAATATATCTTCACTTGGTTGATCAACAAGGGTAATGTTTGCTAAAATTGCTCCTGCCACAATTATAGGTTCTGCATTATTAACCACAAAAGCAGTTGGAGCAACACCATTAACTTGTAATCCATAAATAACATAAGAACCAACTGTAGAACCCTTACCTTCGGGAAAAACAAACACCTTGTCTGCTATGCTTGTTCCAAAAAGAGGATTTTCCTGATCCATAATAATTCCAGTTTCTGGGTCAACTCCTTCAAGAAAGGAGATTGATATAGGAGATACAACAGCTGTGCTCTTGACCTTTCCATCAACAATAGATCTTATCCCTATCTCTTTCATTCAAAAACCTCCATAGAGATTTCTTCAAGAGATTGAAGATTCACTTTGTTTTGCCCTTTTCTTGTGAGATAAAACGCAGCTTTAGTTGAATTTGTAATTATATTTTCGTAATTGTCTCTAATAGTAGGCGATACGACCATGCACGTATCAGTAAAAATCCTAATCCCCTTATTTTCTAACTGATTGATAATAGATTTGGATCCAGGGGTTTCTAATTCCTTCTTCGATGAAAATATCCAGAAATCGGTTCCTTTCCTAAGAGTTTTATCTCCAACAATTGAAGAGATTTTCTTCAAATCATCAACACTTGTATGAGGACAACCAATTGCGACCAAATCAGCTTGTTCCTTTGTCTGTTGAAAGATAGAATAAACAGATTTCTTATCTTCTACTAAGAACTCAAAGTTCTCCTCAATATAACCCAAGTCTACTAATTTTGACTCAGGAGTTTGATTTTCTATATGAAAATGTGCAACACTTCCAGATGCAGCCATAGCAGCGGCTAGCATCTTTATTTGGTCTACTGAAGATTCTTTAAGTCCTTTGAAATAGGGGATAAGTCCTTTGAAATTCTTTCCATACCAATAACCTAGAGCTGAATAATCAGAGAAATGTTTGATCTCTGTTTGAACATCGATTATCACCTTCGGCATCCTATTTTCATTCATATGAAGACCATAATTAGCAGTTAACCCTATTACTGCAGATGCTAAAGCCAGAGGGGCACCTTCTCTATTTGTTCTTGCACCATAATAACCATTAGCAACTGAAACCGCGGAAGATTCGCTCCAAGATAAATTTTCACCAAACGATGGTTCATAACCGATTAAATATGGAGTACAAGTAAGAGTTAATTCAATCCCCATATCCATATAGTATTTTATTATTCTATTTTGTTTTTCAGCAAAATCCTCAGAAATCCCCATTTCTTTCCATTTCACCGTATCCATTCCAGCAGGATTCAACCAGCTGGGGACCTTCACTTTTATCTTATCTTTAGAAAAGAGCTCAAGAAAGGAAAAGATAGATTCTCCTACAGTATAGTATGAAACTCCAGCAATCTGTGCGTTTTTGATAGGTATAAGTTTATCAGCATCATTCAAATCCCCAAGTTTGACTATTAGTTCGAAACTTTTAGAGATTGCTTCACCCATTTCACCGTTCAACATTCTTTCTTGGTATTTTGTGAGGAACATATTATTCACTTATTGATTAGATGCTTCTAGATGATATTCACATTGATCATTTAACGGGCACAAAGAACAGATTGGTTCTTTTTTCTTACAGTAAGATTTAGCATGTTTGACCAAAAGTGCATGATATTCTTTATACACTTGTACGTCCTTTGGAATACTCTGCATAAATAGTCTTTGGAGTTCCAGATAATTTTGTTCTTTGTACGATCCCATTCTCCCCAAAATCTGGAATGTATAAGCATCAATAACAAAATATAGTTGCTCAAATAAATAAAGAAGAATAGCATCAGCTGTTTCATAACCCAGCCCTTTAACATCGAGTAGCATTTTACGACTTGGGTTTGGCTCTTTTACAAATAGATCTATTAGATTCTTTAATCGTTGTGCTTTAATTTTGTAATAGCCGCTTGAAATAATCAAATTCTCCAGTCTAGAAATGGAAATAGATTGTAAGCAATCTAAATTCAAACAATTTGCTTCTTTAAGTTTTGAAAGAGCTTTTTCAACATTCTTCCAATTTGTTTGCTGTGTTAGAACTGCACCTATTGCAATCTCCAAACCTTCACCAGGCCACCAATTCTGTGGTCCGTAAAATTGATACAATATATCATAGATTGCTACCAGTTCTTTCATCTTGAATTGAATCTAATCTAGTTCTAAAAAAATCTATCACTTATAGATGATATTTGTTGATTACCAGGGATACTTTTCTTATGATAACTGAATCTTTAAAATAACAAAAAAACAAGACTAGAACGATTAGATGAAATCTGAGGACTTGAGTTCAGAACTAATGGAAACCCCATGTCCAGTTTGTGAGAGTAAAAATACCAAGGTCACACAGAAGATTATGGACTTACCACATTTTCCTCAGATGTGGTTTTTCAATTTAACGTGTAGTGATTGTCTTTACAAATACAACGATTTCATTAATCTGTCAATAAAAAATCCAATGAGATACATATACCATGCAGAAAATGAAGAAGATTATACAACAAAAATCATAAGAGCTGCAAATGGTACTATTAGGTTCCCACAGATTGAAGCGATGATTGAACCTGGACCCAATGCAACTGGTTTTGTTAGTAACATCGAAGGCATACTGAGAGACATACAAGGAAAGGTTAGATTTTTACTAGCGGATGCTGAAACTCAGAAAGAAAGACAGAAAATTGTAGAATATATTTCTATGTTAGATGTATACATAGATGAGAACAAGCCAATCGATATTGTTGTTGAAGATCCGTTTGGAAATTCTACTATCATTCCTGCGGACTCTACAAAGTTAGAGACAATAAAATTATCAGAGGAAGAAGCTCAGAAACTAAAATCAGGTTTCATTGTTTTTGAAGGTTTGAAAGATAACTAAGATTGTAATTCGAAATAATTATTGAATTTTTATCTGTTTCTGCAAAAATCAATTAGAACAATTTTAACAAATGAATACTAGAATACGCAGTAAAATCAAACTACATAAATAATACACCAATAATACAAAATATAGAGTAACATAAGTTACTCAATTGTAATTTTTACATCTAGAGCTGAAACACCTTGACCATCTTCATAAACGAAGAAAGGATTAATATCTAACTCTTTTATCTGCGGGAAGTCATGTACTAATAATGATACTCTAAGCAATGTATCAACTACTGCATTGATATCTGATGGTGGTTCTCCTCTTACACCTTTAAGAAGTGTATAGGTTTTAGTGCGTTTCAGAATTGTTGATGCCTCTAATTTTGTAAGAGGTGCAAGACCAAATGATACATCTTTGAAGAAATTTGTATAAACTCCACCCAATCCAACCATAACTAAAGAACCAAATTGTGGATCCTTCATTGAACCAACGATTAACTCCTTTCCTACCTTTTCCATTTTCTGTACATCAACTGCTAGAAGTTTTGTTTCAGGATGGTGGTTCTTCGCACTCGTCATAATCTCTTCATAAATTGTAGCAGCTTCTTCCTTACTCTTTATATTTAACCGAACTCCACCGATGTCAGTTTTATGAACTATATCTGGGCTAGTTATTTTCATAACAACCGGAAAACCTATTTCCTCTGCTAAGTCAGCAGCTTGTTGTGCTGTACGAGCAAGTTTTGTTGCTGGTGTATAAATCCCATATGCTTTTGCAACTTCTATTGCTTCTGTTCCTAGAAGATTGTTTCTCTTTTCCGATTTAACTCTCTCAATTATTTCCAATACCTTATCCTTATCACGCTTTAAGTCTGGAATTTCATCATCGACTGGTCTATTCCTTATTCTATCATATTCTGCTAAAGCTGCCATTGCCCTCACACCTCTTTCAGGATGTGGAAAGCAAGGTATTTTGTTTTTCTTCAATTGATAGATGTGTGGACCCAATATTTCTCCACCAATGAAAATGGTTACAATAGGTTTCAGAGGATATCTATTTCTAATTTCTATTATCTTTTCTGCAGTCTCCTGTCCTTCTGTCATTGCTTGTGGTGTAAGAATGACTATTACTCCATCCACAGTTTCTTCAAGTAAAGACTGTTCTAAGACACGTCCGTAATCTTCTGCTTGTGCAGTTCCCAGAGCATCAATTGGGTTATTGAAGTTCGCTGCGGGAGGTAAAAACAATTTAAGCTTATCTTTGAATTCTTGAGAAAGAGTTGCTAACTCAAGACCGTACTTTTCTGCAGCATCTGTTGCCAATATTCCGGGACCTCCTGCATTAGTAATAATCACCACTTTGTTTCCCTTTGGTATAGGCATGAAACTAAAAGCAAAAGCCATATCAAAGAGTTCTTGAGAATCTTCTGCTCTTATTACGCCACTTTTTTCAAATGCCACATCATAAGTAGTATCAGCACCAGTCATACTGCCTGTATGGGATGAAGCTGCTTTTGAACCTGCTTCAGATCTTCCTGATTTTATAATAATTACTGGCTTTTTTCGAGTAACTTCTTTGCATACCTTGATAAATTCAGTTCCTCGATTAATACTCTCAAGATATGCTAATATTGCTAATGTGTGTTCATCTTCGGCTAATGCTTCTATGAAATCGGTTTCATCTAAATCAGCTTTATTTCCAAGAGAAACAAAACTTGAATATCCAATACCTTCTGCGCAACTCCAATCAAGAATTCCGGTTAACAAAGCTCCACTTTGACTGAGAAACGCAATTTCACCTTTAATAGGAGAACGTTCAGCAAAACTTGCATTCATTGGAGCTGAAGTATCAACAATACCCAAAATATTTGGACCAACAATTCTTGTTCCATACTTTTTAGCTATTTCTACTAGTTGTTTTTCTAATTTTGCCCCTTCTTCCCCAGTTTCTTTAAATCCTGCGGTAATCACAGCAGCATAAGTAACACCCTTTTGACCTAGAGTTTCCATTAATGGCGGAATAAATCTTGCTGGAATACAGATAACAGCTAAATCAATGTGATCATCAATTTCATCGATACTCGCATAGACTTTTACACCCTCTATTTCCCCATATTGTTCTGCTTTAGGATTAATAGCGTATAACCTTCCTTTGTATCCACTCAGAACCATATTTCTTAAAGCAGCATATCCCACTTTTTTCTTATCAGGACTAGCTCCTATTATTGCTACACTATCAGGATGTAACAATTTGTCTAATTTAGTTAGTGGCAGTATTTTCACCTAAATTGTGCGACTTAAAGATATAATTTAAACATGTCGTTAGGAATTTGGAGTTTTTGGGCTCAGAGAACTCTTTCATCTTATCCCCACGATATTCCATTTTCCCCATCTTTCTTTTCCGGGAGTCTAGTTTCTTCTAGCATGTGCTGACTAGCAAGGATTTGAGATATTACTGCAAATAAATCTAAACCTTCTCCATATATACCAAGTTTCTTATCAAGTAATTCATCTGGAATTGGTTTGATTTCTCCATGTGGAAAAGCTCCAAATATAAGAAGAGGGTTTACGGCATTAAAAATTGTTTCAGAGTATTCTGAGGTGGATAATTGGTCACCTTTTACACTAAATTCAACAATAAGGTCATGTTTCTGACGAAGTTCTTGCAATAAATCCAGCAAAGTGCCTTGGTCAAGTGTCATCAAGGTTTCATTTCCTGTTGGAGGTACTCTTTTATCTTTAAACAGCTGCAAGAATAATCCATTGAATCTATCAATGTTCTTCGGTAATCTCACCTCTGGATCCAAGTAGATAATCTCGTCGTTACAAGTATGTATTATTACTTGTAGCCTGTGTTCTCTTGCACAAATTGAACCAAAACAAGATAGAAGCGCAAAGTGAACAATATCTGGTCGGCCTCTCTTCTTTACATCAGGCAATTCACCTAGTAGGTGTTTATGATAGTTTGAATCTAACATTATCTCAGATGGTTTCTTTTTTAGTTTGGAGAAATAGTTTCTTACTTTGATATCTTGCATCAATTCCTCAGGAAAAGATTCTATTGATGCTTCTGCCAATATTATTGTTAAGAACTTAGCCATTTATAACCAATTATAACTTCTGTGCGAGGTTGTTCTTCAACTTTACTGAATAATACTATAACTGTCCAACCACTATTGCTAAAAACACAACTAAAAAGAAGAAAATGATAATTTAATTTTTCCGACCTTCTTCCGCCTGAATAAAGAGGGATTATAGAAAGTTTGGGAGTTTAAATAGTGAAAAGGAAGAAGAGGAATGATGCTTGTCTTACGGACTGAACGGATAAAAGTGCGACCAAGTTTCACGCTTATGCAGTTAGCGAGGCAGAGCAAAAACCTATACAATTATGGAAACTATATTATCAAACAACAAATGAATTATAGCAATTACCTAACCTCAGAGTATGAACTAGTAAACATGGTAAGGTATCATCCCTGCTACACAAAGTTCATCGCTCATTCAGCTCAACAGACCATCAAGTTCTTAGTAAAGAACTGGAAAGCATACTTCAGAGCAAAGAAAGAGTACAAAAAGAATCCGAAAAAGTTCCTCGCTGAGCCTAAAGAACCGAAATACAAGAAGAAGCAAGGTTTCCACACCATTTACTTCACTGCCAACCAAGTAAAATTAAACGAAGAAGGATGGATATATTTTCCCAAAAAAGTAGGATGGAAAGTAAAAACTAGACTAAAAGAAGGGACGAAAATTAACCATGTGCGCTTACTTCCTAGAGGAACATGTTTCATCTTAGAGATAATATACGAACAAGAAATAGAAGCAAGAACTTCTCTCTCCCCTCCTCAGACCAAGAACATCCTTGCTATAGATTTAGGGGTGAATAACCTTTTGACCTGTGTGAGTAACGTGCTTCCCCCTTTTCTTATCAAAGGGAGGAAACTAAAAGCTATCAATCAATGGTACAATAAAGAACGCTCCCGTCTCCAGTCTATCTATGATCTGCAGGGAGTAGAGGAGTATGGACAGAAGATGAAGAAGTTGGTAGATAAACGCTATCAACAGGTGGAAGATTATCTACATAAAGCGTCTAGGATAGTCATCAACGAGTGTTTGAACCATCAGATAGATACGATAGTTGTGGGATATAACCAGACGTGGAAGCAGAAGAGTAAGATGGGGAAGAGAACCAACCAGAATTTTGTCAGCATCCCTTTCTTAAACCTCCTACGTAAGCTCCACTATAAGGCAGAGGAAGTAGGTATCGAGGTCATCCTTACCGTAGAGAATTATACTTCTAAGTGCTCGTTCTTAGATAACGAACCGATCCGCAAACATGTCAAGTATCTAGGAAGGAGGCCAAAACGAGGTCTTTACAAGAGTACCAATGGAGTGATGCTCAATGCTGACTGTAATGCTGCAGGAAACATCGGTCGCAAAGTATTCCCGCTGGTCTTTACCTCCGGGATAGTGGATGCCGTGAGTCATCCCATCTGTTTGACTGTCTAGGGTAACCGTAACAGGGATGACAACAGATAAATATCGTTCTGTTCGGAAAACGAATGGAGAAATCACTCATGAGAAGTTGTTATCTTGTAGAATATGACCTACTCGAATATCGTTATTCCCTAGATTTGCAACAGAGAATAAGAGTGATTAAAGAGGATAACAGGAATTACGATAATTTCTTACTTGTTTTACAACATAATCCTGTATTCACAATTGGTAAGAAGGGTTCTCGAGAGGATATTTTAGCTACGGAAGAGATACTGACAAACGAAGCGATAGATGTAATTGATGTGAAGAGAGGTGGTGAAGTAACATACCATGGTCCAGGTCAGATGGTAGGTTATATTCTACTTAATCTTGCCAAATTGAACATCAGTGTAGATCAATTTGTTTGGAATATGGAAGAAATTCTTATACAATTACTCAAAGGATATGGCATAGAAGGATGGAGAAAGGAAGGTTATCCAGGAACTTGGATTAATTATCAAGGTAGGACATGGAAAATTGCAGCTATTGGTGCTAGAGCATCAAAACTAATAACTTCTCACGGGCTAGCATTAAATGTGAATACCAATATGGACCATTTCCGTTTGATAGTTCCTTGTGGCATAACTGAATATGAACCCATATCTATGGAAAAATTACTTGGTAAAAAACTAGATATAGACGAGATTTATACTAAATTCGAACAGCTGTTTGAAACAATCTTTGAGATTAAACTTGAACAGATAACAGAAGAAGAATTAGAAAAGAGGATAGAAAGAGATGCCTAGACTTCGAAAACCTGAATGGCTAAGAATCGGGAAAATGGATAGAGAAAAAGTACGGGAAGTACAACAAATTCTCCGAAAATTGGGTTTGCACACAGTCTGTGAAGAATCAATGTGTCCAAATATCGGAAAATGTTTTGAGAAAAAAACTGCAACTTTTCTTGTTATGGGGGACATTTGCACTCGAGATTGTAAATTCTGTGACATTAATTTTGGAAGACCTAACCCTCTAGATTCAGAAGAACCCGATCATATAGTTGAAGCAGCAAAGAAACTTGGATTAAAGCATGTAGTAATCACCTCAGTTACAAGAGATGATCTTAAGGATGGTGGAGCCGCGCATTTTGCTGGTATTACTCGTAAACTTAGGGAATATGATAACACCCTCATTATCGAACTACTTATTCCAGATTTCAAGGGAAAAGAAGTGGATATCAGAACTGTCGTCGAATCGAAACCAGATATAATCAACCATAATGTAGAAGTTGTTCCTAGGTTATTCAGAAAGGTTACACCACAAGCTAGTTATGAAACTTCTTTGAATTTGCTCAAGTTAGTAAAAGAAATGAACCCCAAAATATTTACCAAATCAGGATTAATGGTTGGATTGGGAGAAACAAAAGAAGAAGTAATAGAAGTAATGAAGGACTTACGTAATGTTGATTGTGACATCCTAACAATAGGACAATATCTTAAACCTCCAAGTTCAGATCTGGAAATTGAGGAGTTTGTTCATCCAGATTTATTCAAACAATAT
>JAAFKJ010000062.1 GCA_021399395.1 Candidatus Heimdallarchaeota archaeon | reverse complement strand
GGTGTGCTACATGAACATAGAGGAAATGGATTAGGGTTAGTTTTGAAGTATCAAATGCTGGAGAGATTACTAAATTCTAAACAAGTAAAATTCTGGTCAACTGGTAGTTCTTCTGTTAATGTTCATATGAATAGAATAAACGAAATACTGGGATATAAGAAATGGAATTCTGAAATAGTTTATGAATTTACAAAAGAAGAACTAAAGGACTACATAAGCAAAATAGTATGATCAAAAAATAAGAAAAAAAAGAAAGAAGAGTTTTTCTAATTAACTTTCTTCTGGAGTGACTTGCAACTCTCTTAGGACATCTATAGTGACTATTCTCTTCACGATAATGATAGTTTTATCGAGCAGATTATAAATATTTATGAACAAATCTTCTTCAGAATCAGATCATCAAATTATAAAGAATTACCAATTTTCTTGTGGGGTTTTTATACTATTTTTCTGGACTCTTTAACGAAAGTAATCATGCTAAGTTTAGAATCAAAAGAAGAAAAACACTCCACATCTCCTACTCTATTTGATTTTGAATACAACCAACTTCTCACTCTCGGTCTTAATCTAATTCAACAAGGAAACGTAGATTCTGCAATCAAATTCTTCCAAGAACTTTCTTTGTCTGATTTGTCTTCTAATTTAACCTATTTCTATCTAGGAAATCTCCATTCAATTCGAGATGAATTGGAAATTGCTATAGGTTATTATTCACTTGCATGGGAGACAAATTCTAACCCTGATTTAGCTCCACGACTTCCATCAAAGGTTCTTTTTACATTAGCTACGATGGATGATCCAGATAAAGAAATACTGAAACTATGGTTGAATAGGGCAGAAAAATTCGTTCGATCATATAGTTGTGATGAACTACTCATTGTTGACTACACAACAAGATTATTGGAGAAACTATGATGGTACAAGTTGTTCAACAAACACGAGGTGAAGAGGAATTATCTGATTATAGAGTAGATTACCTATTTGTCGATTCAATCAAATCCTACTATGGAATTATCGATGGATTAACAATAGAACCTGTCTGGATTCCTAAGAGCGCTACTGGAGAAGATCTTAGGATAAAGATTTGGTGGGTTAATCAATATAAGTCAGGTAAAAGCATTCGGAGAAAGGTTGAAACAAAAGTAGTTCAAACAAAATTAAAACATTTCATTAACAGAAAATGAAGTTACTATTGATTTTCTGTTTCGTAAGTAATTTCACATATTCTATGCTTACTCTTGAGCAAGTTTACTGGAACTTTACTAGATTTCCTTATCCATTTCTCGCAACTGTTACACATTATTTCATTGGGGTATCGCCAATAATTACAGACCACAAGGAATTTTACTTCTTCTTCTGAATCTTGAATAAAATGATCTGAGACAAATGGAGCTTTATTGAATAATTGAATTAATCTTATCATAGGGTCTAGTTCATGATAGAATTTTTCTCCAATGTCAGAAATGATTGCTTCAACAGCCTTTTCTCTTTCTTGTGCTCCCATATCCTTGATTGTCTGGTCTTCCTTGTAAGCTGTAATCTCTCTGCTACTACCTCCTGGAGCAATTTGGAAAATACAATCCTTAACATAACTATATTCTGAAGCACATCTCATCTCATCACAAATAATTGGTTCATCTAAGATTTTACTAAATATGGCTTCCAACATGCCTTCTATGAAAGCACAGGTCTTTGTTGCTATTACCCCTAATGATTCAGTCCAGATGGATCCATCTACCGAGATTGTAGCTACTTTTTCTCCAGGATCAAAGTGGAGGATGTTTATATTTCCCCATCTTGTAAGAATTGGGGAATTTACTAAGGCATCTGTGTAAGCTTTAACTGAATCTTCTTCTTCAACACGAAGTTCTTGAGCAATTTGTTTTCCAGCTTCAAAACCTATCTTACCCAAAATTTGTGAGATTGCATCTTTGGTTCCCTCAATTTGGCCAATAAAGATGTCTTGGAAAACACTGATAGTATTGTCTCTCAAAGATTTGAGCAAGTTTTCTACTTCTGGAAACTCTTCCAATATAGGGTTGGTATAAGTTATGATAATAAACATCTCAGAAAGGAGAATTAACTTACTTATTATCTTCGACATTTCCTCTTCTAAAGAAGAGATTGTTAGATATTCTGTAATAGTGGGGTCAAAGATAACAAAGGAAAGCATAAACTGTTCTACTCCTCCTCTTGCGATGGGATTTGGAATAGAGAAGAACATACTTGAATAAACTACATTAGCCATTGCATTGACGAAAGCTCTGTTTTCTTCGAGGAAATTAAAATCCATTAAGCGAGTTAGTGATGCAGTAATTCTTGTATCTTGAATCTCTGCTACATTGAATAGTAATCTTGGACCTAGTCTTTGGTCAAAGTGAAACAACATGACGTTGATTCTGTTCCTCAAATCAGCTCTTTCTGCCATTATTCATCATCTTTCTTTGTTGCATATATGTAAGCTAGACTATAAGAAGGATTAATCTCTGCAGTTTTTAAAATATCGGATGCTAGAATAATGTCCTCATATTCATTTTTATCAAATAGAAACTTATAGAGTAATTCTGACCCCATACCAGTTATAATTATTTTTGTGAGTTGGGCTTCCTGTAACTTCTTCTTAATTATCTGATTAATTTTTTCCAACATTCGAACCTTCATCAGATGAGCAATTTTGACAAGATTATTTTCACTAAAACTGTCGTCAATTACACAAAGCATTCTCTTTAATCTATCCAGTGCATCTTCTCTAAACTTTGCTTTTTTATCTGGAGTATCAGTTATGTAATCATTTGGCTGTAAATCACCAGTAATAAGAAAGAGATCAGCGGTGATTACATGAGGTTCAAATGGGAGATTATATATTTCCCCATCAAACTCTAATTTAGGTTGAATAAATGCAACATTGGTCTCTAGGAAACCGTAGAAGAGTAATTCGTCATTTTTCATCCTTTCAAAGTCATTTTGAGATTCAGATAGTAGTTTGCCTTCTCTAATGGGAATAAAACTTGTAGTTCTTGTTGAAAAGTCAACTACCAAACCATCTTTTTTAGCCATATGCCAAAGACCTTTACCTAGAGCTTTCCAACCGACTGAAACAACCTTGGTTGGATTAGCCAATGCTTCGTTTATTGAAACAAACTTCTCATCATGGGTATACAATGTAATATTTGCTGGATGAATGAACTTTGTTACAGACATGATGATGAATTCAACAGTTTCTTGTGCAGAAGCAAATAACGGGCTTGTGGTTGTTACAATAAATTTCCGAATGTTGTAATCCGCATAAGAACGGAGAAGAGTTTTGAGAACACTATCAACTTCTTCTTTTTTTGTTCTTAAAGGAAGATAAATGCGTTGAAAATGTAGAGGTTCTTCTGGATGAACAGGGTCCACTATAACAATTTTAAGTGACGTCACTCCAAAATCTAATACTGCTATATTTCTTTTAGTTATGGAGAAACTTGCTGATTGATTGGTTTCCATCTTGTAAGTAACTATTTTTTGAATTAATAAAAGCTAGGTTATTCTTCTCAGCGTTTGCGAACACCTACTCCTTCTGGCTCTTCTTCTGCATCTGTTATCCTTTTGATTTTTTTAGATTTAGAAAGTTCCTTCTCCTTCTTCTGTAATTCGGGAAATTCATCTGGAATGTTAGTTGTATACTTTGCTTTGGGATAAATATGTCTTATATTCATGCATATCTCTGCTAAATCTTCATTTGAAAAGAACTCTCCAATGAAATACCCCTTGCCATTTCTGAGTTGAGCAACTAACATGGCTTTTGTTTTTTGACCCCAAAAATCTAAGGATAATTTTCTCGGAATCTTTGACAGTCCGTACTTTCTTACCTCTTTTAGAGGAATAGTTCCACTTTTTACTCTGAAACCAGTCATGACAAAAGGAGTTGACCTGTAATGAATCTCAGTACCTACTATTTTTATGAAGTCTCTCATATAGAAAATCTCTTTGATGGTTCTATTTGCGAAAATTAGGAGTGGTAAAACAGTAACAAAAATTCGAATTAACCAATCTGCAGTATTTTCAGGACGGATGATATCTGCTATAAGAAAAACATAAATGCTTGCAAGCATGATTAAGCTGAATACAAGATTGAGTAGGAAATCCTTCCAACCTGTTCTCTTAGGTTGCTTAAGAATAATCACTGCATCTTCTTCCTGATTTTTTACACTCATTGATCTATCCTTCTCTAGTTTTTTTAATAGTTTTTGCTATAATTTCAATATTTTTCTCTGGAGCAGTTATAGGTATTACGCAACCAGGAGCTATAATGATTCTATTGTCAGCTTGTTTAGATTGTTTAATTGAATCTAGAATATTATTTTGAATATCTTCTGGTTTACCATTAACAAGTGATCTTGTCTCATCTATTCCTGCCAGTAATCCCTTTGGAAAAATGTCAGCGGCTTCTGAAAGAGATGGCCAAGTTAGTCTGTCATGCCAGTTCAAAGCTTCAACTTTCATTTGATCTGCGGCTTCCTTGAACTTGATATCCTCACCATGTACATGCATAACTGTAAATTCAGCTTTCTTGTTAATTCTCGATAGAAACTTTTCCAAGAACTTTATTTCAAACCTTTTAACTTCCTCAAATGTTAATTCAGTTTGTCGAAAGTGTTGTGATGCCAAAAAAATTCCTTCTGCTCCTGCATCTATTGAAGCTTCAGCATATTCAGTTATATCATCTAATAAAATATTCATTGACTCAATTATTATTTCAGGATTAGTTCTAATATTTGTAACCAAATTAGGGTCCATTTTTGATGCTACCATAAGGGGGGAGAATACAGTCATCATCTTAGGGAGAAATGCTAATTTCTTCTGAATTAATCTTACAACTTCTATCTGTTTTCCTAGTTCTCCTTCTCCAACACTTGTTGATTCCAAGGTTTGCCAATCACTTAATGTCTCAATACAACAATGAGCACAGCGTGTGCTGCCTGTGATGGGGTCATATTCGGTATCTACTGTACATCCGTAATCAACAACAGGAAATCTTCCGTGAGGTGATATCTTCATTAGATCAAAATCATATTTGTTGTAGAAGTCAACATGTACTTCAGCTAACTGTTGGGGATCTCTGTCAACATGAGGAAAATGTTTCCACAAACTGAAAAGAGGATTTTCAGAATTTGTTCCCTTGAATGTATCTAGCAGTAATTCAAGTTTATCCATGTGCTTTTTTATAATCTTAGAATATCAAGATTTTGTTTTGTGGGAATTTAATCAAAACAGGACAGAAATTATTTTTTTAATCCTAACAAAAAGCATTCAATCGAATAACTTAAAAATCAGCACATAAACGCACAAACGAGAGAAATGTCTGGACGCGAAAGAAAAGTAATCAGGAAGAAGAAAAAATTCGGTTTAGTTGTAGAGTTTACACCAACCATTAGAGAATTAACACCTGATGAAGAAACCAAGAAGAAAATAGATGATGAGTTAAAAAGAGCTAAAGGGATTACTCCTGCATACTTAGCATTCAAATACAATATAAGAGTAAGTACTGCTAAGAAAATCTTACGAGAAGCAGAAGCAAATAGTGTTATCAAACGGATTACCAAATCCAGACGCACTACAGTATACTCAGCTGCTACTGGAAAGTAGCTGACAAACATACTTATTTTTAATTATTCTTTGTTTTTAGTTTGAAATTGTTTCTAAGAGTAGAAATCAGATGAGAATGGTGCATCAGATAATCCACTTTCAGTTACATAGAAGAGAGCTTCTCTTTCAGGCATTCTGGAGCTGTCAAACAATCTTGCGATTCTGGAACTTCCTCTAGATTTTCTTAAGAAAATTCTTTGTTGAGGTCTGTGTGCCCAAGCGAAACCCAGAGCTGGTTCTTCTGGACTACCAAATAGAAATTCTTCAACATTAGCTATGATCTGATTGGTAACAACAACAGCTAGGTCATATTTTACTGCAAGGGCAATAAGTTTTTCAGCTATTTGCATGATTTTCTGTTGTCTTTCAACTAAACGCCCTTTTCCAATAAATTCAGATCTGAAATGTGAAGCGAAGGAATCAACGATTAGGAGTTTGATGTTCTTCTCTTTTATAACTTCATCTAATTCATCTACAATACTGAACAGATGATGTGTATTAAGAGCAGCACCAATGAAAATATTGCTTAATGCTTCTTCTACATCAAAGTCTCGATAAGAAGCAATCTCAACAACTCTTCTTGGGGAAAAAGTCCTTTCTGTGTCAATGAAAAATGCATTTCCACCCAGTCCACCTTCTTCTACAGGTAACTGGACATTTAAACAAAGTTGAAAACACAATTGTGTTTTTCCACTTCCGAATGATCCGGCTACCTCAGTGAGTTCTTGAGTCCAAATACCTCCTCCTAGAATTGAATCGAACTCTGTTGAGGAAGTTGTGATCTTCCCTCTCTTAGACTCATGCTCTAGAAATTTCAAAGCTGTCATTGGTTGAATACCTAATTCTTCCTGTGCAGTTTTGATTACTTTCTTAGCGTCTTTCTCTTCAATTTCAATTTGTGCAACTAGTTCTTCAGCTGTGGAGACGGCAATCATTTCGATAGTAAGCTCTTTTTTCTCAATTTTTGCCATTATTTCCTTGTTGATTCCCTTGAGTTCCATTTTCTACAAATATAATTTTATGTTGACCACTTTAAGAATTTTGGTCAAAAAGTGAAAAATGCGTCAAATTGTTTGAGAGAACCTAACGTTTTTAAACAAAATTCTTGAGAATCACATGTCTAATTCAGAGACCAACTTTTGAATTAAATGAATTCCAAAAATAAAAGCGTGGTTGAAAATGCAGGAAGTAGCCTCAGATATCTATTATGTTGGAGTGAATGATCACTTAACAGAGCTTTTTGAAGGACTCTGGCCTATACCAGAGGGCGTTAGCTATAACAGCTATGTCGTAAAGGGTGAAAAAACAGCTTTGATTGAAACTGTAAAAGTACCTTTTGTTGATGAGTTTTTGAAGAAAGTTGAGGAAGTAACCTCTTTCAATATTGATTACATCATTATGAATCATATTGAACCGGACCATAGTAGTTCGTTACTAAGGCTTCTTGAAAAAGTTCCTAATGCTATAATTTTGTGCTCAAAAAAAGCAGAAGGTATGCTTAATACTCTTTATCGAATTACAGAAAATATTAGAGTAGTGGGTGAAGGAGACACATTAGACTTGGGGGGAAGAACACTTACTTTCTTCATGGATCCTCTCGTTCATTGGCCTGAAACCATGATTACTTATGATAACCAAGAAAAAGTCTTATTTTCCTGTGATGCATTCGGGTCATATAAGGCACTTGACTTTGGTCTATTCGATGATTCTTGTGATCCAGATATCTTCTTTGAAGAAACCATCCGTTATTTCAGTAACATCGTTGCTAAATATGTCAAATATGTTAAGAAAGCAATGGAGAAACTCGAGGGATTAGACATTAAAATAATTGCACCTGCTCATGGGTTAATTTGGAGAAAGGACCCACAAAGAATTATCGATCTTTATATTCGCTTATCAGATAGGATGGCTTTACCAGGTGTTACTGTTATCTGGGGATCAATGTATGGAAATACAGCTAAGGTTGTTAATCACGTTGTAGATGGTATCAAAGAAGAGGGAGTACCTGTTACAGTTCTTAACTTCTCAAAGGATCATCTGAGCTATCTGATTAAAGAGACTTGGAAGTACAAAGGAGTAATACTTGGATTTCCAGTGTATGATGGCGGACCATTTCTAAATGCTTCATATTATCTTCACTTAATTAAGCGCAAAGATTTACGTGAAAGGGTTGTAGGATTCTTTGGTTCATCAATGTGGAGTGGAAGGGCTCTTAAACAAGCTGCTGATCAAGTCCAGGAACTAGATTGGGAAGTAGTAGAACCACTATTAGAATTCAAAGGCTCTCCATCAGATGAAATTTTAGAGCAAGCTAAAGAATTAGGTAGAACAGTAGCCCGAAAAACAAAGGAGTAATTCTTTCTTCTCATTTCTTTGCTTCTGCATTACATTTTAAGCTCAAAAAGACTAATTTTGTCGGGAAAACACCGTTTTTTTCTTATTTTGAAAAACATTTTTAAAGATACTTACTTCTATTTTCAAGGGGACAAAATGTCTTACACTCCTATTAAACTCAAGAAAAGTAGCAAGATATCTACACTCAACACCGATGTAGTTGACATTATAGTAGATGGAATGAGGGATAAGAACAAAGAAGTGAGGGAAGCAGCTTATTCTACATGGGTAGCTATAGTTGAGTTAGAATCAGATAAAGTAACAGAAGAAATGTTACAAAAAGTCACTAGTGCTCTAAAAACTTACAGACTTTAATTTTAATAACTATTTTAAAAGAAAAATTTAGGAATAAGGATATTAGTAATCCTCATCCATTCCGCCAGGACCTGGGGGCATTCCACCCATTCCACCGGATAATTCCTTAGCAGCGATAACATCATCAATTCTGAGAATCATTTCAGCAGCTTCAGCAGCACCACTAATTGCCTGCTTCTTTACTGATATTGGTTCGAATACATTGAGTTTTGCCATGTCATCAACTTTTGCCTTAAATGGATTAACTCCAAAGACATTACCGTCCTTAGCATGCTTACCATGTAATTCAGATAAAACATCTATTGGGTCAAGTCCAGCGTTTTCAGCTAAGGTTCTTGGAATGATTTCCATTGCTTTTGCGAACTTCTCAATTGCTAGTTGTACTTTGCTTGTGTGACCCATTGCGAATTCACCAAGTTTTTGGCTAATACGAACTTCAGGGGCTCCACCACCTGGAACAACTTTCTTATCATGAATAACTTGACGAATAACACAGAGAGCATCATGAATAGCTCTATCAGCTTCATCAACTATAAGATCTGTTCCTCCTCGGATAACAATAGAAACAGCTTTTGGGTTATCACATCCAGTAACAAAAATCATGTTATCATCACCAATAGATTTCTCTTCAGCGAGTTTTGCATTACCAATATACATCTCGATATCATCTAAGCTGGTGGTGATTTTTGCACCAGTTGCTTTACCTAGTTTTTCCATATCGCTTTTTTTAATTCTTCGAACAGCTGAAATACCTTTCTTTGCTAAGTAGTGTTGGATAATGTCGTCAATTCCTTTCTGACAGAGAACTACGTTAGCGCCAGAAGCAATGATTTTATCAGCCATTTCTTTAAGCATATCATGTTCATTATCAAGGAAAGCTTGGATTTGTTCAGGGCTGGTAATATTAATTTTAGCATCAATCTCAGTTTTGCTGAGTTCTAATCCTTTGTCTAGTAAGAGGATTTTAGCATCTGCGATTTTCTTTGGCATATCTGCATGAACGAATTCTTTGTCCATAATAATACCATCAATTAGCTCGGTATCAACAAGGCTTCCACCTTTCTTCTTCTGAATTTGAATATTATCAATATCAGCGTACATTTCACCATCCTTCTCTTCACTGATGGATTTAACTGCTTTAACTAGAATGTCTGAGAGTGGATCTTTTTCACCGCTAACAATCTTAGAAGACATTGATGTTTCAGCAACTGCTTTCAAAATCTTATCATCATCAAATGAAACATCAGTAGCCATTTCATCTAGAATTTCATCAGATTTAAAGCGAGCTAATCGATATCCTTCAACAACGACACTAGGATGAATATCCATGTCCAATAATTCTTCTGCTTGTTTAAGCAGCTCACCAGCAATAACAACAACAGTAGTAGTTCCATCACCGGTTTCTTGATCCTGAGTTTTGGCCAAATCTATAACGAATTTAGCTGCAGGATGACTAACTTCAATCTCTTTGAGGATAGTTGCACCATCATTGGTAACAGTGGTGTCACCAAAATTGTCAATTAACATCTTGTCCATACCCTTAGGACCAAGTGCAGAGCGAATAGCTTCTGAAACAGCTCGAGCAGCTGTGATGTTATTGCGTTGGGC
Source organism: Candidatus Heimdallarchaeota archaeon (assembly GCA_021399395.1). Taxonomy (GTDB): domain Archaea; phylum Asgardarchaeota; class Heimdallarchaeia; order Heimdallarchaeales; family Heimdallarchaeaceae; genus UBA460. The sequence goes on along the minus strand of JAAFKJ010000062.1, from coordinate 51 downwards.
ATCTTTTCCTTGGGATCTTTCAGTTCCTTCTCTCATAATATAAACTGGTTG
>JAAFKJ010000061.1 GCA_021399395.1 Candidatus Heimdallarchaeota archaeon | reverse complement strand
TATCAGACATTGATTGGATTTTGCTGCACTTAAACAAAAGGGTTACTATATAGAGATATCATCTTTGTCAAATAGAACTCTTCCTTCCATACCTCCATGAACCAGGAGAGTATTTCCTGAGATGTGACCTGCAGCATGATCAGATAAGAGATAGACGACAGTTCTCGCAACATCTTCAGGCTTAGCTATTTTTTTCAAAGGAATAGTTTGGAGTATCTTTTTCAATGCTTCTTTATCCTCTAGAGATTTCTCCGCCATTTCAGTTAGCACCCAACCAGGAGCGACAGTATTAACACGTCCAAGTGATGCAAAATTGACAATTTCATTCTTCCAAGTGTTTGTTAAGCCATATTGCAAAGCTGCTTTGGTAGCAGAATAATCAGAATAACCCGCTTCTCCAAATAAACCTGCAGTAGAACCTATCAGAACTAAGGAAGCGTTTGAATCAGGATACTGTATAAGATTCTTGAAAAACTCTTTAACACACAAGAAAACTCCTGTAAGATTAACATCTAGAGTGTTTTTCCACTGTTCGAGATCCAATTCTGTTGTCAGTTTTGATGTTGGAGCCCAAATCCCTGCATTTGCAACTAACCCGTCAATTCTCCCAAAATGATTAGTAGCCTTAGAAAAAACATCCTTCACTTCACTCTCGATTTTTAGATCTCCTTTAAGCAAAACTACTTTTCCAGAAATGTGCTTGTTTTGCAATTCTTGAGCTTTAGCAGTGTTCTTATGAAAATGAATAGAAACCTTTGCACCTTCAAGAACAAGCAATTCTACAATAGCACGACCAATACCTCCAGTCCCACCAGTAACAAGGATGTGTTTATCTTTGAGTTTAAGTTCCATGGTTGAAAAACAGAGCACTTAATTTTAAATTTATTTGAAGAAATGATATATCTACATTAGAATACTTTTTTATTTCCCTCTGTTTCAATCAAAATGATGAGTATGTCTAACGATTATGTTGATAAGGCATTAAGTAATTTAGGAGAATTGAATCTAACTTATGCAGATATTCGTGCAGAAAATTCTCTAATGACACAAATTCGAACAGTAAATGGACGCGTTGAAACAAGTACCACAGGTATAGAATCGGGTATAGGTATTCGAATACTCAATAATGGCGCTTGGGGTTTTGCTTATGGTCCTTTAGAAAGTTATGAAGATGTCATAGGAATGGCAATCGAAGCTAATAAGTTAAATCTAAAACATAAAAAAAGAGAAATCAAACTTGCTGAAGTGAAAATCATCGAAGATTCTTTTGAAGGAGAACAAAAAAAGAAGATTGATGATACAGGTTTTGATGAAAAAATTGAATTTACTTTAGAAGCAGATAAAGCTCAAGAAGATGATAAAATTAAATCTAGAACAACGCTATATAGAGAAGTTCTTCGAAGAATGACTCTTGTAACTACAGAGGGTACTCGAATAGATTACAATGTTCCTTATGTGATGATGTATGCTCTTTCCGTTGCTCGTGAAGAAAATGAGACTATTGAAGGTTATAGCAGAATTGGTCATCTTGGAGGAATAGATATTTTTGATTTAAGAACGCCTACAGAATTAGGTGAAAAGGCTAAAGAAAGAGCTTTGGAAGGCTTGAAATCCCCCAAAATTAAAGGAAGAAGATATCCTGTTGTTTTAGATGGAACTATCAACCATCTCTTCGCCCACGAAGCAGCTGGTCACAGTGCTGAAGGTGATTTTGTTCAAACTGCTGGAGTTTTGAGAGGAAAGATAGGTAAACGAGTAGGATCACCATATGTAAACCTAATTGATGATGGTTCCATGAAAGAATCTGTAGGCATCAATTCTTTTGGCTTTTTGAAGTATGATGATGAAGGATTACCAGGGAAGAAAACCTCTGTTATCAAAGATGGTATTTTAGAAACATACCTTAACGATAGAGATTCAGCTGTTTACTTCGACCAAGAAGCTACTGGAAACTCAAGAGCTCAAGCTTATAATGTTCCACAAATAGTAAGGATGACAAATACTTACATTGCACCCGCTAAAGATCCAATGAAGGAAGAAGAATTGTTAGAACAAGTAAAGAATGGTTTACTTCTGATGCAAGGTGGAGGGGGGCAAGTTGATCCTATAAAAGGAACATTCAACTTTGGTGTTTCGGAATTGTATGAAATTAAAAATGGAGAGGTGGGACAAAGATATAGACCAACAACATTAGCTGGAAACACTTTAGAAACTCTAATGAAAATAACTGGAGTATCAGCTGAAATGGGTAATCCATTAGATAGCATAGGATTTTGTGGTAAAGATGGACAGTCTGCACCTGTAGGCGTTACAGCTGGTTGGCTAGCTGTTAAAAGTATAGTAGTAGGTTAGGTGAAAGAAATGGTTACAAATAATTTAAATGATAAAATCCAAAATGCTCTAGACGTTGGATTGAAATATGCAAAAAAAGCAGGAGCAGATCATTGTGAGGCTTTTGGTATCAATGAACGATCTTTCAATCTTGAACTTGAGAAAGATAAGCCAAAACACAATATGGGTATTCAACATGGATTGTCCTTCAGAGTCATTACAAACAAGGCCGTAGGATTCGCTTATACATCCTCTTTTGAAGAAAAGGACATTGAAATGACTGTAAAAATGGCAATTCAGTGTGCAAAAACAAAGAAGAAGGACCCTGATCTACAACCTTTTCCTGAATTTAAAGAGAATACATCAAAATTAGCTATGGATAAGGAGCTATATTCAGTTGATACTAACTCGATATCAGAACTATTCGAGAAGATGTTACCTGATGAACTTCCAAAAAACACCTATTTCCTTCAAGCTATGGGGATGGTAGGGATGGGAGATTCATTTTTGAAAACAACTCAAGGTATTGATTTAGTAGAAAGTGATGCTGGTTATGGTTTGGGAATAGGTTTTCTATCCACACATGGTTTTCCAAATTATGATTTCCACTTTGCAGGATCTCGCTCTTTAGGTGGAGTAGATCCCAAAGAAGTAACTAAAATTGCACTTGAAAAAACTCTGAGTTCTGCAAAACCTCAAACCATGTCCCTTTCTGGTGACTATCCAGTTATTATTACTCCAGAAGGATCCTATGGTCTATTTGGTGGACTCTTTACAGTTTTAACTAACTTGTTAAAAGGAGATAAAGCTTCAAGAGGAGAAACAGTTTATGCGGATAAGATAGGAGAACAAATAGCTCCTGATACTTTCACACTAATTGATGATCCTTTACACCCAGACATGATAACTTCAACTCTTTATGATGGAGAAGGAGTTCCAACCGAGAAAACAAAATTAATTGAGAATGGAATATTGAAAACTTACTATCTTGATAGTTATTATGCCGGAAAGCTAAATATGGAAAGCAATGGAAAAGCTCAACGAGGAGGTTTCTTTGGCGGAAATCCAGCTAAAGTTCCCCCTGCGATTGGAGATTATGCAACCATAATTGAACCTGGTAATTCATCACTAGATGAAATGCTCTCTGAAACAAAAGAAGGGTTCATGTTGAAGAGTTTCATGGGTATTCATATGTCAGATTTCAGCAGTGGTAGATTTGCTGTTACAGGTTCAGGATGGTATGTAAAAGATGGAGAAGTAAAATATCCAGTTCAAGATATATCTATCTCAGGAACCATTCCAGAACTTCTTTTGAACATCGACATGATTTCTAAAGAGAGAAGTAGAGGACTAAACAATGAAGTACCTTATGTTAGAGTTGCTGAATTAAGTGTCGCAGCCAAGAAACTTGACTTCAAAGTAAGATTTGGTTTAAAGGTTCTGAAAACTCTTGTTAAATTGGGGATAGCAAAGAATCCCTTCATTTAATTTTTTTAAAACAAGAAAAAGAAAAAGAAAGGTGAGATAGTTTTATCTCTTTTTGTTATATATTACTGCGCTAGCAATAGCTGCTAATCCAATAATGGAAATTATAGACACTACTGCATATTCAGGGACTAAAGGTAGACCAGATAACACTGAGTATAAGTCTGGTAGAGCTCTGAATGTACTACCTACCATGATTTCCATGTAAGCAGATACAAGCCCACCGTTCATACCGTAATCAGGTGTTTGTGTAACTTCAAAGTCAAAGCTTGTCTTTACACCTGCACCTAATACTACACCAGTTAGTTCATCTACACCAACCCATATAGTACCTCTAATCCAACCTTCTTCAGTGATAGTTTCCCATTCAAAGTCTCCGTTGAGCATAGACCATTCTACGTCTAAAGCTGCATCAACTGTGACATAATAGTAGACTATTGGGTTACCAGCATCTGAGTATGTGAATTTATCTGCTACAAGATTCAAATCTAAATCGTATAGATTGAAATTAGTATTTTGCACAGATAAAGCAGTTAAAGCTGAATCAATATATGCTGTTGTACCAAAGATTGAATTCAGAGTAGTCCATACACCGTCAAGTAATTCATAGTCGGTTGACCATTGAGGACCTTGTGGTGAGAATATTGGCCATTCGTAGTTTGCAATTTCAGGTACTTTAGAAGTGTTTGCAGGATCATACATCGTCATTTCAGCTTCTGCCCACAATCCATCATATCCTATCATATCTACACTTAAAAGTGGATTACCTATTGAACTTAGTCCGTTATTCTTGAATTCGACTACGTCGTCAACAAAGTCAGGAGTTGCAGTAGGTGGTAAATCAAAGTAGAATACGAAGTTGTTAATGGAATACATCCAGGAATCTGGTGTTGGTAATGAGGGAGTAATATTATCTGCTCTTGATTCATCTAATTCAAGAACAATACTTGCCCATACATCGTCCATAGAGTTAAAGCTAAGATCCATAGAAACGTTTAGTAAATAACCAGATAGAGTATCATAACACCAAGTAACATTCATAGATAATTCTGGGTCAGGATCATACATTTTGAAGTCCATCCAGAATAAGTTGTTACCTACGTCATAGGTAGTGATTATTTCTTCGGTCTTGTTTTCTTCGCTTCTATATTTGTAGAATGTATCCAAAGATGCCCAATTGGTATCTCCAGCGTAGAAAGTCTGCATTGGAACTACAGGTTCATTGAAGTGCCCATAATCATGTGCGCCCCAATCAAATTCCCAATCATGATCGACTAGTCCTTCAAGATCAGTTAGCATTGTGAAACCCATCATTGGGGTGGGTATAACAGAGCCAGCATCAAGAGTAAAGTCGAAGTATGGTAAGTTCATCATGTAGAATGGTCCAACATGTTGTAACCAGTCTAAATCATCTAAACTATTTACTAATGCAACAAATAGAAATCCATTACTATAACCTTCACCATATTGGTGTTCATAAATGAAGTTAGCACCCTGTTCGTAGGGGTCGGTTGTTGAAGCGGAGTATGGCAAACTTGCGGGAACATCATCATATGGATTGCTAGCTAATTTATCAGCTGCACCTACATCAAAGCCATCAAAATATGAGTCCCAAACGTAGTTGTCCATACCGTACATATATTGTTCTCCAACAGAGTAACCATATTGACCATCATCGTAACCAGCTACATATCCATCATAACAACCATCTAAATAGCCTTCGTCCCTTGGACCTCTTGGATCATCGAATGGTGGATAATAATCCCATGGATTAGAATAGTAACCATCGTTCTGTCCACTCCAGTAATAATCTCTGTAACCGTCTACGTAACCTCTCCAGAATGTATCGTGAGCGTTATCATAGAGTTTATTATAAAGATCGAAGTTGAAGTCTACTTTTGCAGCTTCATATCTATATCCTCTACTGTAGAACATTTCCCATGTTCTTTGATAGTCACTGTATCTACCGTAATCGAATACATCTGCAGGTGAGGGTATAACTCCGTCAAAGCGTTGATCTGGGATTCTTGTTGAGTTGAAATCTAGTCTTCCTTCTAGAAAACCGTCTTCCCAAGCTTCAAGAAATCCGTAATAATAACCATCTAATGCAAGAGCCCAATCATCCCATGCTGGGTTAGCACCACTTTCATGGTAGCCATCATAGCCTAATCGGTAACCCATATAGTATCCATAGTCGTTTCCAAACCAGTATATATCATTATCATTATAGTTATCAGCCCAAGGTTCCCAAGCACTGAATCCCCATCCTTGGTCGGCTTCATACCAACCATTATTGAATCCAGTACTGAAGGTCATATTGAATGCTGACCAGAACTGATCATCTATTGGATCAACGAAATCTGCATAAGGCCAATAGTCATGATAATACGAATAGTCTGTGTTTCTAAAGTCGTCCGGGAAGGTAAAACTAGAAGGGTCAGCATATACTCCTAGTTCTTGATTTAATTTCAAGAATGAGAATATATTCATACCGTTAAATGCTGTAGCATTCTCATATCCACCATACATATCATTCCACTCATAAAGTGTTAATGCATCTGTTTTGGCTATATATGTAATTAGTTCGGTACCTTCTAATGATCCTATTATTCCCTTATCAAATTCGGGTGCGTCAACTTGCTGTAAAAGCATGTCAAGAACTTCCCAAATTCCTTCACCATATTGAAATGTTGACACATTGTAAACAATCTTATCGCCGTCTACGACCGCGTTAAGTTCAGGTGATGAAGGAAAAGAGCTATCTTGACTCGCATCTACAGCTAGAGGAGTTGCCGAATTAACAAAAGGCAGTAATAATATAAATAAGCCTATTCCAAAAAATATCTGTCTTTTCATAATTTGAACCCCTTTGGTTCTAATATTATATAATGAAAATACCATATAAAAAGATGATGTTCGTCTTCATTTGAACATACATTTCTGATATTGCAGAATCATGGAATTCAAAGCTCTCTAAACGCATATTTCAAATGTTCAAAAGCTAAAGAAAATGGTAGAAATTCGGCAAAATATTAGTCTAATTCTGTAGGTTGTTCAAATTGGCTTCCGAAGAATTCAAAAATCTGATAACTCCCACATTTTTCACAGTAGAAAGTTAAACTGAAAGCTTTGTCTCTAGTTTCTCCAACAAATGTTTGATCTAACGTATCTTCACAGAACTTGCAGTATATCTTTAGTTTTGGTTTTTCTTCAGTCATTGATAATCAACATACTTTTTCTTATATCTTTTTAAGTCATTTGGATAATTAAATGTTTGTTAAAGCTTTGTTCTCAATCGCTCAATAACTTCTTCAATCTGTTTTACACTTACGGAACCAAAACTTGCTCTAATATAGTTAGACTGGGTGGGACCGAATTCAGTTCCTGGAACAAGTACTACTTTAGCGAGATCAAATGCTTTATTTGAATACTCTTCTCCATCAGGATATTTAGTACCCGAGATGTCAGGATAGCAATAGAATGAACCAGAAGGTTTTTCACATTTTACTCCTTCAATTGAATTTAAACCTTTAACTATTGCATCTCTACGGTTCTGGAATTCTTCTCTTATGAATTTTTGAAATTCTTTGGATTCTTCCATTTGCATATACTTAGCTATAGCGATTTGTGTGGGGGTAGTAGCATTTGCAACTACAAAACCATGATATCCGTAAATAGGCTTCATAAGGTCTGAAGTGGCTACACCATAACCCATACGCCATCCTGGGACAGCATAGGTTTTAGAGAAAGAGTTAGCAGTTATAGTTCGTTCATAGGCACCATCTATTGCACCAACATGAATATGCTTCTGGTCGTCAAAAGTATAATACTCATACACTTCATCACTTAAAATTATTAGATTGTTATCTACAGCAAGGTCTACTATAGCTTTTAGTTCACTCTTTGTCATAACCGCTCCAGTAGGATTACTTGGGAAGTTGAGGATTATAACACGTGACTTTTCTGTAATTAAACCCTTGAGTTTTTCTACATCAATCTTAAAATTGGATGTTGAGGGAATCCAGACATTTTTCCCACCAGCAAGAACTACTTGACGAGGGTATGTAAGGAAGCAAGGGTCTTGAAGTAAAACTTCATCTCCTGCTTTCAGATAGGTTTGAAGAGCAGTATAAAGTAATTGAGCTCCCCCACATGTTACAATCACACCATCTGATTCGCTGTACTCTACACCATATTCGTTTTTGTACTTCCGTGCTATAGCGGAACGAAGTCCAGGATTTCCAGGTGTTTGATCATAGCTATTAAAATTTTCATCAACAGCTGTTTTTAGTGCTTCTTTCAATTCTTTTGGAGCATGTATATCAGGAGCCCCTATCCCAAGAGAGATGGCATCGGGAATACCTTGTGCTTTGGAAAATAGCTCACGTATCCCACTAGGTTCAATTTTTGATAATTTATCTGAGTGAAAATTCATCTATAGTCATACTTGTCTTAAATCATTCGAAATTAAATCTTTTCGTAAAAACATGAGAAGAAATCTATCTAAATCAGATGAGTTGAAGGATTTTATCAGAAGGCGATTCGAGTTTTTCTAGAATATCAGCTGTTTTCCGTCTATAGCTTTCTTTTTCATCAGACTCAGAAATAAGCTTGAGTGCTCGCTCCTTAGCTTTATCCAAAGTATATTCATTGTAAAGGGGAATACCTATTGAAGAGATATACTCCAGAACATCCAAAGGAGCTGGATAGTATGAAATGGAAGGAGTCCCAATTGCAGCTGCTTCTCGAGCCATAGTTGCACCCCCAGTAATACAAAGGTCAGAGTAATAGTAGAGAGATAAAGTGTCAACTGCTTTAGGAGGAATAATTATTCTATTCTTGAATTTCTTTTTCAGATATTTTTTCTGAGCTTCATATCTTGGAAAGATTACAGCTCTTCCATCATATTCTGCAAATATGTCACTTAATATTACATCTAGAACTGTTTGGTCTACCATATTCCTATCAAGCATGTATGCAGCACTGCTTTCTTCCGGTCTACCTACGATGAAATTATCATCTTCATATAACCCTAGTATATCCAACACCTCATTATTAGGTTGGAAATCTCTTAACCAAGCAACTTCATCAATCCCGTCATAAGGTTGCAGCTGTTCGGGAATTGCACCAACTTTTAACCATTGATTCTGGTCAATACAAGCACTGTATACAAGATATTTTGATAATGGAACAGTTAGCTTTCCAACAGCTGTTGCGTGAGGAGAGTCATTTATTGTTATTGAAGGAATTCCTAACCCAAATGCTACTCGAGTAGATTCAGGTGAAGAGAATGAGATGTGATAATCTGGTTTAGTTTCAAGCTGATTGATATATTCTGCTAATAACGAGATTCGCTCATTACCTGCCATTAGTTTTCCGAATAGAGATCCTCCGCCATGCACGCCTAGGATTTCAACATCTAAGTCTAGTAGAAAGAATAGACTGGCAACATAATCATAATTGCGACAAGTGAAAATTGCTTCATGTCCGAGTTTTTCTAATTCTTGAGCAATTGCATTAAATAGCAAGGGTTCCTTTGCAGTTACAGCATCAAACCAGAATATCATTAGTATTCATCTAACTTAATTACAAAAAAATCTTGTGCTTGGTTTGAAAAGAAAAGAAATGTAATTGTTTAATCACATTTCGAATACCCGCAGCTTTTACATGTAAAACATCCTTCAGAGAGTTCTAACATACCTCCACAATCGGGACAAGCAATAGTTCCATTGAATCGAACTATTTCTTCACCATCAATATAATTCTCAAGAACATGAGCGATTCCATCTGCACATGAAAGAATAGTTTTCCCTTGATAGAAATTGGGATTAGGGCATCTAATCCCAGCAAGATGTTCAGCTATAGCTTCAAGTTTTACTCCTGATCTAAGAGAAAGTGAGATTAATCTCCCAATTGCCTCGCTTTGACTGGTAATGCATCCACCGCTCTTCCCTACTTGAACAAATACTTCACAGACTCCAGTTTCGTCTCTGTTCACTGTAACATAAAGATTACCACATCCAGAGCGGATTTTATGTGTTCTTCCCAGGGTTACTTCAGGTCTTGATCTAGGTTCAACTTTTTCAAGAATCCTAGTAGCTGGTGGGTGTTTATCTTTTTCTTGCTTCTTAGTAGTAAGAACTTGATATTTTCGAGATCCGTCCCTATAGACGGTTACTCCTTTGCAACCTTTCTGAAATGCTAATTGGTAAGCTTTTGAGATATCCTCCCTGGTTGCAGAATTGGGAAAATTAATGGTCTTACTGGTTGCATTGTCTATATACTTCTGGAATTCAGCTTGCATATCGATATGCCACTCAGGTGAGATGTCATGAGAGGTAACAAAAACTTTTTTCAAATCATCCGGGATTTCATCTATTTCTTGAATGGAATTGGAAGTTGAGACTTTTTCGATCAGTTCCTCTGAATAGAGTTCTCTTTCTTTGAGTTTTTGTTCAAATATTGTATTAACGTCAAATAGTTTCTTTCCGCCTAGAACATTTCTAGTAAAAGCAATTGCATAATAAGGTTCAATTCCACTTGAACAACCAGCAATTAAAGAAATAGTTCCAGTAGGAGCTATAGTAGTTACGGTTGCATTTCGCATAGATTCAAATTTAGATTTAAAGATGCTTTTATCGAAATTTGGGAAATTGCCATGTTTTTTAGCCAGTTTAACTGATTCATCACGAGCAGTTTTTTGGATGAAATCCATAATTTCACTAGCAACTTGGAGACCTTCCTTAGAATCATATTTGATGTTCAATTTAACAAGTAAATCAGCAAAACCCATAATACCTAAACCAATTTTGCGATTAGATTTGGTCATCTCTTCAATTTCAGTTAAGATATAGTTGTTTTTATCTATAACATTATCAAGAAAACCAACACCTGTACGAATGGTATCTTCTAGAAGATCCCAGTCAACTTTACCATCAACAACATGTTGAGAAAGATTGATGGAACCAAGATTACAGCTCTCATAACCTAAGAGAGGCTGTTCACCACAATTTTCTACCTTCACAGCTGTTTGGTAGAATCCGAATTGTGCATTGGTCTTTCCACTTCCAACAAAATAAGTATGTAAATCATCAACTGTTCCATTAAAGACATCTTCTTCTCCAGCATTTTCAACAGATTTGATTGATATAAACACAGCTTCATCATATACTCTGGTACCTGTTTCAGCCTCCTTTAGACTATGAATAGTAAGAAGTTTATCTCCAACAGCTAATTTTGATGCTTCTCTTATTGAATTATCGTTTAGATAAAATCCATGATCGAGTGTAGTTCTAATAGAAAAATCATTGTCGAAAGTTATTTTCAAAACAGGAACTTGTTCTCTTGTTCTCCTAGGATTTCTCATTACTCTAGTTGTAGCTTGATTAGTTGAGCTAGAACCAGCAAAAACAAGTACATCCTCGCCTTTCTCTGCTAGTTCTTCAAATGAAACAAATCCTCTACCATCTGCTACTGCAACTAGAGTATCTCCTGTAAAACATGGGTTGGTACTTTCTATTTCTCCTAGTTCAGGAGTTGGGTTATCCTCATTTATTCTATCAATAAAAACAATCCCTGGTTCACCATTCTTCCAAGCCATTTCCACAATCTTATTGAAAACCTCTTTAGCATTCATTTTTGCTACAGTTTTGTGAGTTCTAGGATTTATCAAATCATATTCGCTATTTTTCTCAACTGCTTTCATAAATTGTTCAGTGGCTGCAACAGAGATATTGAAGTTTGTGAGCTTAGATTGGTCTTCTTTGCAAGTTATAAATTCCATGATATCGGGATGATCAATGCGAAGAATACCCATGTTTGCCCCCCGACGGCGCCCCCCTTGTTTTATTGTATTAGTAGCTGCATTAAATACTTCCATAAAAGATAGAGGACCTGAATTTGAAACATAAAATCCATTTGCAGATAGCATATTAACCTCTTCAACCTCTAGATTGTAAACCTTTTCTTTTCCAATCAAGGTGATTTTTTGTATTTGAACAGGGTAAAGACTATCAAGCATACATATTTGTTCAAATTCATCTTCAAGGATGTTAAAAATTTCTTTTTCTTCTATTAATCTTTTAAGAGCTCTTCTTGTTGTCACTTTGCTATTATAAGGGATAATGGTCTTTGAAATCCTTGCTCTTTTCTTTGGATCACTGATTTTTGCAAGCACGTTAAAAGGGTATGAGAAGATTCTATTTTTTGCTCCACTTTTCAAAACATAATTTGATAGTTTCACAGAATAAGGAGAAACAAATCTAGTAAATCTTTCTTTAAATACTGCAGTTGGAATAGAGATTCGATAACTTGGTTTTCTATTGCCACCTCTTGGGTCAATATATTTATCAATGTAAACTGTTGATAAAACACCTAATCTAGTTATCAGAACATTGATATCATGAGTCATCTGTTCAGATATAGTTTTGACACTAATTCTCCCTTTCTTACCGATATGACCATCACCATCAAAATAGCCTGCCAAAAAGGAACATACAACATTAATGGGACTTTTGAATATCTTGTCTGGTACTTGAATATACTCACATTTCTCTTTGAGAAGATTGTTGTCTTCTAATAGTTTGACATATTTCTTGCCATGTATTCTCAATTCAACCTTATTGATATTCTCTCTTCTATATTCTTTAATCTCATAATCAAATTTGTTTTTTGATATCTTCTTGATTTTATCAATAACTTCTTGCTGCTTGATATTCAAGGAGATATTGATAGCATAATGACGTCCATCATTAGTTATATTTCCATCTGCATAAGTTAGACCTATTAAGTATGCTAAATCTTCATCCAAATCAACACAATATTCTTCAAAATCAGATATTTTTGTTGATAACCCAATTACAGCTGGACTATTCTCGTTAGGTTCTTTTGCTAATAGCAATACATAGTCAGAAACATTTATTTCCGACAATGGTTTTAATACAAGTTTTTCGTCATCAATAGTAAGAAACTTGTGATTCAAAGTTGTTCTCAATGTATAACCATTGGACACTTGTGTTTCATAGATTTCGGCATAACCGTTATCAAATTTGTTGACGATGTTGCGATACCCCACATGAGTCTGAGCTTTGATCATGTGACCTGACACCATAACATCTGTTATTTTGAGCAACCCTTTGTCAGTATGGATACGGACTGAAGCTGGAAAACAGGCTACACCGCCTGTTGTTTTAACAGTATCATTCTTAGGTCTTAGTCTTGTGAAGCTGAAACCGCTTCCACCGCCTGATTGGTGAATTAAAGCTGCGTTCTTAACTGCATTAAAAATAGATGTCATGTCATCCTCTATAGGCAAAACAAAACATGCACTTAGCTGCCCTAAGGCTGTACCAGCATTCATTATCGTTGGCGAATTAGGAAGGAACCTTAAAGATGTCATTAATTCATAAAATTCATTCTTCTCTTCTTCAGTATTACCAATAAAATTCGCAACCCTCCAGAACATCTCATCGATTGTTTCGATTGGTTTATTATTTTCGTCCTTGCGAAGATATCTTTTTTCCAGTACTGTTTTTGCATTTTCCGAGAGCTTTATTTCTGTCACTTTAACCCCTTAATCTATTATATGTAAATTGATTATTAAACCCCTAAGAGTTTCCTCAAATTTCTCGTTTCTTGAATATTATAGAATCAATCCATAAGTCGTTACGATGTGAAAAACTAGAAGATATTTAAGCCTTTACAACACCCATACAAAGCGCTGAGAAGCGTTCATAACCCAAAAATTTTCCGACAATATTCTTCTGGAAAAACATACTTGATTTTAAATCTATTAAAAACAAACGAGTGCAAAACTCTTGCCTTACACGAAAATAAATTTAGAATGAAAAAATACCATAAACTTTAATTTATGCAAAATTATAGTAATGCCATACAATGAGAATCAGAATGAATCGAAGAGCACTTTCTCCAGTAGTTGCTGTCGTTCTTATGTTTGCATTAATAACAGCTGCTATAGGAATTTCGCTTGTTTATATGATGCCAAGCATTACCAAATTCAAGGATAACAGCTATAACAATAGCAATAATCTCTACTTTACAGCTCTTGATTCAACTATACAAGGTTTGATTAAAGGATCAACACTAAGCAGCAATCAGTTTCTATTTGTTCAAGAAGAAGGGACATTTCAAATAGATACAAAGTGGAATTTTGTTTTTCTATTAAAGGACATAACAGGGGTGCAAACAAGCTTGCTACTTCGGGATAATGTCTCAAGAATCACTCATAGAAGCACAGCAACAGCAGATTATGAAATAGGAGAACACAGATACATAGTTGGTCCTCAAGATCAAGATTATCTTTTCTTGAATGGAAGTAGTGTTTTGTATAATGACATAGCAGTCTTAAATAGTTCTAGAGCTGTTTATGAATCAAGTTACTTAGAACTTGCGCTATATTATAGGTATTCTCTGATAACAGAGTATGTCACCCAAGCTGCAGAAGAGACATATTATCTAGACATAATTCATGTGACCTTTGTTCTTGATGAATCAAATCTTGTCAGTGATTCACAGAAGTATATTAATATGCAGCTGACATATCAAGGAACTGAAAAACACAATCTTGGAACATTCGAATATAATAATGATATGCAGGGAGAAGTTACCCTCTTAAATCAATATAACTACCGTCTATACGAGTACCCCATTTACTTCCCAGCTAATCCAAGTTATTCAGCTCACACAATCGTAGCTAATTTAATCAATGTAATAGTTAGTATATCACTAAGTTGAGGAATTAAAAGATGCCCAGCGAATATATAATGTATTTATCAATTCTTCTTATAGGCTCACTTGCAATAGCAGGTATTTCAGCTACAATGATGGCTATGGACAATACTATGGAAGAACGGTCTATAGAAACGAATTTCGAAAGCATTCTACAAAGTATAGCGGAGATAATTCATAATCTGAAGATTCAAGGAGAAGAAATGATTCTGGAAGGAGCTACGGCTATAAGTCTAGGTTTCCAACTAGGGGAACTTCCTCAAACCATTCAACAGGCAGAATATCAGATTGAAGTGTTATCCACAGAAGTAACATATTCTCTCAAAGCCTATGTTATAGATGATGAAGATGTTAGTTCAATAGTATCTCTAGTCATAGATCCATTAGATATCACAATATCTGGAAGTATTATTAGTACTAACACAGCTCCAAGTGTGACTTATATTTATGATGGAGTTTCCAGTAGTATTGTTCTTGCTTCTTAAGATTTTTATGCTCAATCAGAGCAGAATTTTTACTCTTTTCTGAAAAATAGAGATAAGTTTAGTAAAAATATTAAACCAGAAAAACGGAATTAGTGAATCATGAAAACAATCTTTAAAAAGTGTAACTAATATTAATAATTCATGCAAGAAGATACAAGCGAACCTTTTGTCGATACAGCATCTGTCCCTATTCTTGAAGAAACTTATCCCATAAGTCCTCCGTTTGCTTACGTTCTTATTCAGACTGACCCTACCACTAAACGTACTCAGTATATGATTGTCGAGATACCCTTGGATTCTAAGGAAACCGCCATATACTCCAAGATTCTTTCAATTATGATTGATGAGCTGGATGTTGATTTTACAGTTCTGAAGTCAACTGAAAAAGCAGAAGAGTTTCTTAAAAAGAAGATTGTGGACATCATTAAACGATATAGAATCTCGTTAAATGAATCTCAATTTGAGAAAATAATGTACTATCTGACAAGGGATCTGATAGGATACGGTAAAATTCAACCATTCATGTTAGATCCTAATATTGAAGATATATCTTGTGATGGGACTGGTATCCCAATTTATGTTTGGCACAGGAAATATGAATCTATTGCTACAAATGTTTCCTTTGATACAAATGAGGAATTAGACAGTTTTATCATCAAACTAGCTCAAAGAGCTAATCGACATATAAGTATAGCAAATCCTCTACTTGATGCATCTTTACCCGATGGGAGCAGAATACAATTAACCTATGGAAAAGAAGTAACACAAAGAGGTTCGACTTTTACAGCAAGGAAGTTCAAAGCCGATCCATTTACGATTACTGACCTTATACTTTACAACACAATAGATCTAGATATTGCTGCTTATTACTGGTTTACCATGGAACATAATGTCAGTACCCTAATTGCAGGTGGTACTGCAGCAGGAAAAACTACTCTCCTGAACACTATTTCTATGATGATTAAACCTGATATGAAAGTAATTACAATTGAAGATACCGCAGAATTGAATCTTGCTCATGAAAATTGGATACCAAGTGTAGTTCGTTCAGGGTTTGGTGAAACAACAGAATCTGGTTTTCGAAGAGGTCAAATTTCTATGTATGAACTACTCAGAGCAGCGATGAGACAAAGACCTGATTATATCATTGTAGGAGAAATCAGAGGTGGAGAAGCTTATGCAATGTTCCAAGCCATGAGTACAGGACACAGAGGATTAGGAACAATCCACGGTGATTCTGTTGAAGGTGTAATCCACAGGCTAGAGAGCAAACCAATGAACATTCCTCGATCTATGATGAAATCACTAGATCTTATACATGTTATTCGTAAGGTAAGATTAAAATCGAAATTTGCAAGAAGGACTCAATCGGTTACTGAATTGATTGGTCTGGATCCTGTTACCGAAGAAATTCTAACTAACAAGTTGTTCCAATGGAATCCACGAGATGATACATTCATCTACTTTGGTAGAAGTTATGTTTTAGAGAAGGTAATGGAAAATACTGGAATGGAAGAACAAGAGATATTCGATGAATTAGAAAGAAGAAAGACCATTCTTAGATGGATGGTAAAGAAAAGAATACGATACTTCGAAGATGTGGCATCAGTTATTCAGGAATATAATTCAGATCCAGATAGAACACTTGAAAAAGCAAGAAAAGGTCTTAAAGCGTAAGATCTTCATTTTTCCCTATTTTTTATTTTCATCAAATAATTGACTTTATATATAAAGAAGTCTGTTTTTTTAGTAGAATTAAGTGAGATGAGAATTAATGAATCCTGAAGATGACGATAAGAAAAAAAAGAAAAATTTGTCTGATGATGACTTTAACCCATTCGACTTCTTTGAAGGGTTTGGAGAGTTTGATATGAATAAAATCATGGAAAACTTCGCACCTTATTTCAAGGGTTCATCTTTCGGTAAGATGATAGATGAAATGATCAAGAATCTGATGAAGAACATCGAAGAAGGTGGAGTAGATTCTGATTCTTTAACAGACATGATAAACAATAACTTTGTTTATGGTTTCAACATCGGTTTAGATCCTGAAGGAAAACCAAGTTTCAGACAATTTGGCAACTTAAAACCAAAGGGATATGGAGACTTAGAAACTTCTGATGTTCGAGAACCACTGATAGATGTTTTCAAAGAAGATAATCAAGTTAGAGTAATAGCGGAGGTTCCAGGTATAAATAAGGGAGATATAGAACTAACAGGTTCAGATAGAACCCTAACCATAAAAGCACACTCTCAATCGAGGAAGTATGAGAAATCAGTAAGTTTACCTGTAGCTGTAGATATCAAAACTGCTAAGGCTAAATACAAAAACGGTGTTCTTGAAGTAGTCATTGATAGAAAAGAAACAAAATCAAAAGAAGATTATAATATTGATGTCGATTAGTTCGACATCGAATTCTTTTTACTTTTAAGGTATTTCTAAAGTTAATATTATATTATGTGGTAAAACCGCAGTAATTTCATAACCAGTTTCTAGGTCAGCTAAGTAACTACCATCCCCCATATTTGCAACTGAAATACTTGGGATAATTGTCACTTCTGCGTTATCAATCAAATCTAAGACACCATTTCTTTGCTTGTAGATGTAGATATAGTTCTGATTTCCTGCAATTCCTGAGTACTCAAGATAATATGATGAATTGATGTAGATTACTGTATCATAAACAAGATCTAGACTGTTTATGTGAATAGTAAATTCTGCCATAAATCTCACTCTCACAGGATTTACTGTAGTGCTAGTATTAGCTATAACCAAATTCAACGAATCATAAGAGATGTTAGAAGGCAGATTATGGTTGTCTAAATATGAGTCGATTTCACTGATACCTTCATCTATAATATCTAGCACATCATTTCTTGTTGCGCCTTGAGAATACTGTGACATAGCAATATCAGATAGTTCTTCAATAGCGTTTAAACTGTTATCAACATAGTTCAGAAGTTGTTCACTGTTGGGAACAGGCTCGATATATGGGCTTTGGGTTATTTGATAAACAGTTGATGAAAGGATTATAAGATAAATGAGTATAGTAATAGCTAAAAGAAGGAATACTTGTCCTTTCTTGTTTTTTGTTATGTTTCGTTTCATCTTCATCATCCTTTTAACCACACTTGCAAATGAATTGTATAGGGTGCATACTCACCATAAACTTCTGTAATTAGATAATCAATACTAACGACTGAATCCCCAGTCGTTAGATGTTCATTGATATGACTTTCGGCAACTATTAGACTTGTTTGAAGGTCCTCATAGTTTAGTTTGAATTCTCCGTGGTCAGGTAAAGCTCCGTAAATTGCTTGAGTTATAATAGACCTATAATAGGTTATATCAGCTGGAATAACGTTATTTATAGAGTAGATATAATCATCAAAAAAACCATTGGCATCTAAAGCTTGTAACGTTGTATATACTTCTTCATGGAACTCTGGTTCAATAGATGGTTGAGTGGCGAGTTGAACCTCATATAATGCTGTAACCATGATTATCATTACGGACACTGCAATGAATGCTTCAATAATGAACAACTGTCCTTTCTTAGATTTACTTAGTTTTATCATGTTATCACCAATACCAAATTTGACATTTAAGGAGTATATTTCGAACTAACATTGTTCTAGTTTCTGAAATGTAAGTTGTTTGATCTGCGAATGAAGAATGGGCAAAGATGTTACCATTTTCATCATCTTGAAACATAGGTATTCCCATGTATCCAGCTGTATAAGTAGAATCTGCTCTATCATTGATTACTAGAACTGCTAGTCCATTAGCAGGAATTGGTAATTCTGTCCCCTGGTATATAGGTTCGCTAATCAGAGTTGTTGCTACTAAGGATTGGCTATAGTGTGTAACCCCTAGTCCAGAGAATGGAAATACGACTATTCCAGTTGCTTCATCACTTAGAGATTCTCTTTCATAATTAAAATCTATAGCAGATGTTTGTAAATCTGTATTTTCATAAACAAATGGTCTGAAATTGAAATCAGCTAGTTCGTATTCCAACCCCAGATCTTGCTTTACTAAACGAATTACTGTGTAATCTTGATATATCTCCCCAACTTGTGCAAATACAACTATTGTATAATGATTTGTATCATCAGCATTGATAACTGCTTGGAACTTAATATCTCCGGAGATATTTTGAGTTGTAGTGTAATTTGTTGCTACATTGTTATTCTCATCTATCGACAATGCCCAGACTTCTGCGTTTGCAATAGGAGTTAGTAGCTCTTTTACAACACCTTCAATAGTAATTATTCCAAAGGCAGCTGTAAAACTTTCTATTTCGATAGTGATAGGAGAGTAGATACTTACCGCAAAATCCCGCACTAAACCATACGAAACTTTAACATCTAAATAATTGAGCGCCCAATAATCAGAGATATCTGATGTTAAACGGTTAATCTTGGTAAAATCTAATTCAGAATTTGTTCCCATCAAACCTAATTTGAAGTCCAATAATCCTTCTGTACTTCTTGTTCCCCAATCTGTTGGGCTCCCTTGTGAGAAGAAAATATTGCTATATAGTTTGTTTAGTTCTTGCTCTTGGGAATAGGTTTCCATTTGAACTAATGATGGAATAAGGAGGTTTGAAAGGACAATGATAACTTGACTAAAAGCGATCACAAAAATAAGTAATGCAAGAGCGAAATCAACTCCTCTGATTTGAGCTTTTGTATTCCGAAAGAAAGCTTTTAGTTTCTTCTTCTGATTATTTGTCAATTTAATCTTCACCTTTGATTAAGCATCATCGCCTAAAATACGCTCTTCAAGAAGGGATTTGATTTCTGCAAGAGTTGCTTCCAGCTCGATCATTTCCATACCCTTTTCAAGAAGATTATTCGCACGTTCTTGCAAATCTTCTGCTTTCTTAATTCTATCAGAAACTAATTGTTCAACCAGAACCTTCAGCTGAGCGAAATCATCTTTGGTACTCATAGTTGCTTCAAGTTTCTCAATCTTATCTTCAATTGGGCCAAGATCAACAGACACTCCACCCAATGATCCTCCGGATTCACCGTTCTCACCTGAGGAAGAAACGCCTTTTTCTAGAGTACCCATGATTCGTACAAGATTGAAACTTACTTGGTTTACAATCTTCTGTAAATCTTCTACTTGTTCTTTTATAGTTTTAACATCATCCTCGAGTTTTCCCATTTACTCACCATTGTTGATTCTATATGTTCAAAGAAATTAATGGATTATCTGGTTGTATTAATATCTTGAAAGCAAACCACCCGATAAACATCATCACAACTGAATGCATCAAACCTGCTTTTATTGTCATCTTCGACATTTTTCCAGCAACTAAGCCTGAGAAGAATGCTTGTATTGCCAACATATGTAAGAAGAGAATCTCTAAAATATCCAGATCGATATTTAGCAGAAACATTCCCGCTGTCTGGTCTGTTGAGATGTTTGCTTGTCCAAACGGAATAAAGAATGTTTGGAATAGAATTACAACAACTAAGATAAATATTACATAAGAAGCATATACTATCCAGACATATGGTTTCATTGCACCTTCTCTCTCTTTTTTGAGATTCAGTAAGGTTTGAACATGTTTTTCGGTAGCTTCAAAAATCTCTTCTAGGTTACCACCTGACCTTTCTGCTTCAAGTATCAACACAGTAGCTCGTTGAGCGAGAGGAGTAGCTATTGCCTTCTGGAAATCCTCCATAGCTTGACTAAATGGAATACCCCAAGAGATTTTACTTGACATTTTTCTTAATTCTGGGGTTAATGGCCCATAATGTCTCTTTGCCGATTCTTGAATTGCTCGGGGTAAACTCATACCAGTTCTTTGAGCACTACTAATTTCTCTTAATAAGTAAGGTAAGTTCTCATCAATTCTAGCCTGTCTTCTTTCTTCCCGATAAATTATCAGAAATGTTGGAATACCAACGACAACAATTATTGCTAGTATTACGAAATCATTAATGTCTAGAATTGTTATGAAATCACTAATTATATTTCCATCTGCATCTTTTTGTGTAGCTATAACATCAATTATACCTAAGGTTACTAAAATGAGTCCAGCAACTCCGGCTATAATCCAATAAATAAGGTCTTGTGTTATTTGAAACCGTTTAACTTCAATTTCTACTTCGTCTTGTATCGCCATTTTTATCACATCTCCGGTTGGCTGGCATCTATCATCACAATTATCGCAAGTTCGGAAACTGGAATGATAATATATACCAAAACTGCCATGAGCAAATTAGGATTATTTGAATCTCCTCCAAGCATGGACATCATAGCTAAGATTACTATGAAAAAGATTGGTGATACTACACCAAGGACCATGAACAATTCTGCCATAATTCCTAATGTTTCAATAAAGTTTCTTTCATTCTGTACTTGATCTTTCATCAAAGTTTCTGATGAAATTTCTAGGTATCTTTGTAGTTCTCCACCAGATGTGAAAGTACCAATAATTCCTTCTAAGAAACTTGAGTACTTTGCCGAAGGTGACCTCAAAGAAGCTTCACTAAGAGCATGAACTATATCATAACCAAAGACTTGAATGTCTCTTGATATTTTCCTTGCATCTTTTACGATAGCCTCACCGATTTTTTCTTTTGTTAGTGAGAGAAATATTCTATCTGGTGTAACACCTGCTGAAGCCATTGCTGTCATGTAACTTGATGCTGTAGGTAAAGCTGCTTCTAGTTTTCTTTTTCTTTCACCAACTAAATAACTAGGATACACCCAGGTAAAAACGAACATACTTACCAAAACTAAAATCGGTAGAATAATCACCAAAATTACAGAAAAATCAGGTACAACAATCTTAACCGCGATCAGAACCACAAGAGAAACTACTGCAAGAATTACTGCCCAAAAGAGTCGGACGCTTAAATACATTCTAACACTTTTGTCAACTCCTGCCTTTCTGAGGGTTAATTTTAACCCGTCAAATTCAGCTAGATATGGTTCTATTATCCTCCCTATATATGAGTAAGCTATTGATTCGATGATTTTTGAGCTCATAATAATATCCTCGAAACATGTGGATTTTATATTCTACAACATTATATTGTATAAGGACTATTTAACATTTCCTCGTAAGGTAAATAACACGTTACGTCTTTTGAAATTTGTTGTTCATGCAACATGAAAAATTGGAAAAGAAAGTCTTAAATTTTTACTGCTCGCATGCTCTAGTGAAGGAATTGGAATATTATAGTTAAATACATTGATACTATCACTAAATATGATGAGTTGCATCTTCTTCTATATTATTAGAAGACCTCAATGCATATTTAATTTGGTGAGTTTGATATTTAAACCTAAAAACCCTCAATATTGTAGATATTTTCTATCAATAATCTCTTTTTTATCAGCGTGACTAACGAAACGAATAAAAATGTAGACGATATTTTTTACTCGAATCATATGACTCTTTATATTATTCAATCAACTGGTGAAATGACTGAGTGTGAAAACAAAGAAGTTGCACTTGCGTCAACAAATGTTTTAGTTGTTATTTCTCACTCGCAGAAGAAAATCTATATCTGGATTGGAGGTCAGTCATCCCCACATTCTAAATTTGCATGTGCTCGAGAAACTGCAAGATTAAGAATGGAACTAGGTTATAAGATTGTAAACTTGGAAGAAGCTGAAACAAATAATGAGTTCCTTCAAGCAGTAGACGAAGCTTGTAACATTCAATCTGATTCTACAGTTAAACCAAAACCAGTTAAACCTATTTCTAAAGCTGATCCAAAGCCTAAACCCAAACCTAAGCCAAAAACAGAAACAAAGCCTAAACCCAAACCTAAGCCAAAAACAGAAACAAAACCTAAAGCAACTACTGAAAGAAGATATACTTCAAAAGCCGTCGAAACTTCAATAGTTGATGTTGAACACATTGTCACACAACTAAAAGTTTTACCACCTATTGGGAGTAGTATTAGAGATTATATTCTAATTAATGACACATTGTATATAGCTCCTGAAAATCTAGAAAATCCAGATACAGAATCCAAAGTGAAGTTACCTGATGGATCTTTTGTAGCTGATGATTATACTCCAAGACTCTTTCTGGAAAATGGTAAAATAATTGCTGTGGAACTTTGGCGAGCTAATTAGACGCTTCTTGTTTTTCCATCACTTGTTTTGCAATAATGGTATAAATATCGGTTACTCCTTCGTCTAATTTTGCTGATGATTCTAGAAATGTGTAATTTTTGGAGCCCCATTTTTCTAATGCTTCTTCACAGGTTACAGCTCGTTCTTCTTCCAAATCTGTTTTATTACCAACAATAATTATTGGAATATCTGGACATTTTTCTTCGACTTCACTGATCCAATTTTCAATATGATCAAAGGATTCTCTCCTTGTTACATCAAAAACAACAACTGCACCATGAGCTCCTGTATAATATCGCTTACGTAATGTAGCAAGTTTCTCTTGACCCACTGTATCAAATAAAACTAATCTAAGAGTAGTATCCTCATCAAATTGAATGATTTTACTGTAAAAATCAACACCTAATGTTGGGAGATAAGAAGTTGAAAATCGGTTCTGAGTATATCGTATTGCTAGACTGGTTTTTCCTACACGAAAATCTCCTGCATTGATGATTTTGATGATATAAGTGACATTGGGGGTTAAGGTCATTAGTATATCGTAATTTCGGCTAATATATATGATTTGTCAAAGATGTAATAGATTTAACTTAAATTGAGAGACAAGAAAAGTATTGTTTTCTTCTATATGATATTGAGAACTTAATATTTTTAAGTGTTAAAAAGACACAACTGCGAACATGACTGCAATAGCTCAAGATTATTCTGATTTGACAATCATCATCCCAACATTAAATGAAGAAAAATCAATTGGTCAGCTTTTAGGATTATTGGAAGAAATCTCACCTAAAGTAAATGTCATTGTCTCCGATGATGGATCAAAAGATAAGACAAAAGAAATTGTTGAATCTCACCAAGGTAGCGTAAACACGTTTTTTCTAGATAGAAAAAATGAAGCAATTCACGGATTAACAGCAAGTGTTATCGATGCAATATGTAAATGCCAAACGCCATACTTCATGGTCATGGATGGAGATTTACAACACCCTCCTGAAGTTGTTCCAGATTTTCATGAAATGCTTAATCAAGGTTTCAACCTTGTAGCAGGAAATAGAGTAGAAGTTGCGGGTAAATGGGGTTTGTATAGAAAACTGATGTCATATACTGCTGTACTTTTAGGAAGATTAGCGTTAGCAATTAGAAGGAAAAATAAGGTGAAAGATATCATGACAGGGCTATATGGATCGGAAGCTAGTCTTTGGAAAGATGTTATAAAAGAAAATAGAGAGAAATTCACTCTTGAAGGGTACAAAGTTCTCTTTGACTTCCTAAAGATCTATCCACAGAAACTAAAGGTGGGTTATGTAGATTATGTCTTTGGAACTAGAAATACTGGTGAATCCAAAATTACTAAAAAAGTTATTTGGTTGTATTTCAAATCTCTTTTCTAATTTTCTCTTAAACTCCCTTTAGACTCTCTTTATTGTCATAAATAACCTGTAGAAACTCCTGCATTAGTTCAGGATTTTTTATCCCAGATATTTTTTCAACACCAGATGAAACATCAATAGCATTGGGTTCTAACTCTGAAGCTATTTCAGTCACATTGCTTGAATTCAATCCACCACCAATTATCAGCGGTTTATGAATGGAGTTTTGGATGGTTTTGACAATTTCAATTACACCGTTTCTTTGTTTTTCTTGTTTCCAGCTTTGACCGAGAGGGAGATTGATGTTGACAATTTGTACATATTGCTCTAATGTCTGTGCTGCTTTAACGGGATCAGGGTCAATAATATTTGATTCCAGAGTATCCTTGTTAAGAAAGATTGATCCAATAATAGGGATTGTAACAATTGATTGAACAGATATGAGATTATTGATGTCATCAAAGAAAGTTCCATTTATCTGGATTATATTGGGTTTACATGCATCTTCGGCATCAAATATGTCATCAATGGAATCAGGTACTATTTCAGCAATTGTTATACAATGTTCTACATTAGCAAAGATTCTACGTGCATCAAATTTACTAACAGATCTTACATCATTTATATTATCTATAATAGCTCCTATAGCAAAAAAAGATGATACATCTACAGATAAAGCAGCGTCAAAGCTTGTTACGCCTGAGATTTTTGCAATCCACAATCTAATAACCTCAAGTGATAAAGTATGCTTGTATTTTTAATGTTTTCCCATCCAATTTCTAGTCTACAGAATAATTGGATGATATCTGGATTGTATCTGTGAAGAGTCAAGTATAATTTCTGGATATTACAATATTACTTAATAGATAAGTGGGTACTTTTGTTGAGTTATATGAGAACAAAAGATACTTATCTCACATTCAAACTCGAGAAAGCTATCGCTAGAATTCAAAATAACAGCGGTTACAGCGATTCTCCAGTATTTTTGGAAATCTGTAATTGCCCAAGCAAAGGGGGTTCCTTCTTCTATGATACCAAGAAGGGGGTATATTTCGGCAAAGGTTCATGTACCAAAGGGTTGCTCTGCTCTAAGATTCAAATGGATAAGCACCAAATACTCATAAGAAAGACATTATCTAGGAACATTGAGCAATTCGATGCAGAAAAAATCTTACAAAGAGAACAAGTATTAAATTATTCTCCAGAAATCTTATCTGGAAGTTAATTCATACCTTATCCTCCTTACTCTAACGCACGTTATGAAACTTGGTCAAACTTGCCAGAGGGCGTTTAACCGTCGTTTAAGTAGGTCCCCTCACGTGCGTTGAGGGGAAGAATCATGAGAACCATGATTGAGGGAGGAACGAAGGGAGTGCGCATGAACTCCGACGTCATTCCATCCATTGCGCGACGTGCTGAACGGTTCAAATTTTACTAACTGAAGGACAGGTGATCACGCACCTGCGAACCATAGGAAAGGTGAGTATTCACCTAGCACTACCTATATATCCTTACTTTCATATTTAAACTCGTAGAAAAATG
>JAAFKJ010000060.1 GCA_021399395.1 Candidatus Heimdallarchaeota archaeon | reverse complement strand
TTTGGTATCTTTGGTATCTTTGGTATCTTTGGTATCTTTGGTATCTTTGGTATCTTTGGTATCTTTAGCTTTTGGTTTGGCTTCTTTTACTTCTTCCTTTTTGTCCTCTTTCTTAGTATCTTTCTTAGCGTCTTTAGGGGGCTTTGTGGCCTTAGTAGCTTTTGGTTTGGCTTCTTTTACTTCTTCAGGTTCTTTTGCATCTTTCTTCTCTGATTTCTTTGCTTTGGTTTTTGGTTTGGCTTTTGCTGCTTTATCAACTTCATCTAATTCTTTGAGTTCATCATCAGCCTTGGGTTTCAAAGAAACTTCTTCAGCAATTTGACCTAATTCCTCTTCTATATCAGGATATTCTTCCAATTCTTCAAGTACTTCATCGCTGATTTCTGCTATGATTTCTGGTTCTTCTGCACCAGTATCAACTATCATTGATGTTGATGTTGGTTCTGCTTCAATTGCGATATCATCAGGAAGAATTACGTCACCACGCATAATCTTAACTTGAATACCTAATAATCCTCGTCTAATAAGGGCTTGAGCTTTTCCTACATCGACAAATCTATCTGCAGGGTCTCCTGCTTTTGCAACAAATCCAGCTCTGAAGGTTTCGACTCTTGCTCTTTGACTAGTTATTTTTCCACTGATTTTTATTTCAACACCCTTAGCCCCACTAGCTATAATACGCCTAATAATACCATGGGCACTTCTTCTGAAGTGACGACCTCTTTCTAATGAAGAAGCTAATCTAAAAGCCATAATTCTTGCATCAATCTCGGGATTTTCTACTTCAGTTACCTCAATTTGTGGATTATCAAGATCATAGGTTTCACGTAGAGCTTCAGTAATTCTATGAATATTTCTACCTCTTCCGCCTATTGCTAAACCAACTCTCCCGACTCGAAGTATCACACGATCACCAAGAGGTGTTCGTCGTAGTTCCACTCCCCCGTATTCTGCATTTTTTAATTCTTTTGCTAAAAATTCATCTATAGCATTTCTTTGGTATTTTTTAAGAAGGTAATCTTTTGTAGTAGGCATATCTATCACATCTCAGCTACTTCAGCTACTAACTCAACATGAACAAATTGTCTTACTTTAGGGGTTGATCTTCCTTGAGCTCGATGGAAGATTCCTTGCTGTTTCGAACCTAGCAAAGTCACAGCATGTGTAATTTTACATCGGTCCAGTTGCAATTGGTTAGTTTCAGCATTGTTTTCAAGATTCTTTACAACTTTAAGAATTTCATTTGCGGCTTTAACTGGATACCTTCCTGGACCCCAACCAATCACGGTACTTTTATGACCGACATTTCTTTTATGACGTCTATAGGGGACAGCAATTTTCTTTTCAATAACATTTTCGAGAAATTCTATACTCTGATGGATTGTCATACCTTTTATTGTGTTACAAATCTCTCGTGCGGCTTTTCGGCTAACATCAATTTCTCTAGCAGAAGCTTTTGCTGACCTGTCAGGATCTGTTTGAATGGAATATTTGTATTTTGGCAATCTTAATTCTCCTGTTATATCTTGTTACTATTGACTACAATAGCGGGTAAGAGTACAATTTTTAAGGTTTATTAACGATTACAAATTGTAATCTTCAATACCCAGCAAGTAAATTCGACTATTTGCTATTTAAAATGGTTTTCTTTAATGACTGAAAAAGAAAAGGAAAGGAGAGGTTAGTTTAACTATATTTTAACAGTAATGCTCTCATTTTCATTAAGTTCTATAAGTTCGCCATCTTCAATTTCTGTACTTTTCTGAGCTATAATCTCAATTGCATGCATAGATTGTAAATCATTAATTAGAGGAGACAATATTTTTGGCAATAATATTTGCTTGATTGGGGTGTTTAAAGGCAATTGCTTGCTTTTCTTATATTTCCAAATAGCAGAATTTAATTCAAGAAGAGTTGAAGTAATTTCGAGATGTTGCTGTTTATCTATTATCTCTTTTCCTTCTGGAAATTTTTCCAGATGTACAGTTTTGTCATAAATACCTCTGTAAATAAAATCAGTTACAAAAGGTATAATTGGAGCAAAAGCCTTTGTTAATTCCTGCATAACTTTATGTAGTGTATACCAAGCAGCCTTTTGTTCTTGTTCCTCATAGGAATTGTTTCTGTTATAGGCTCTTCCTTTTACTAATTCCATATAATGTGATGCAAAAATCTCCCAAGTAAAATTTCTTAGGGTCTTCGCTGGAATTTGAAAGTCAAAAATTTCATATCCAGATTTTGCTTCTTCTACTACTCTAGCTAATTCAGAGAGAATCCATTCATCAGCTGGTTGAAGCGAAATATCTTTTGTATCTTCAATAATAGGAAATCGGCTGAGGAATTTTGCAATATTATAGAGTTTGTTAATTAGTTTAGATATACCTTGAAGTCTTTGTTGGTTGAAACGAATATCAGAACCATGGCTAGCTTCAGTTGCTCCATAAAATCTTACAGCATCTCCACCATATTTCTCTATCATAGCTTCTGGTTTGATGTTTGATCCTGCACTCTTTGAGAATTTTTCTCCTTTGCTGTCTACCACAAACCCTGAAATCCAAGCATATTTGAAAGCTGGTTTATCATATAATTGATGCCCCCTTAACATAGTATAATGAAGCCAAGTTCGCACTATATCCTTAGCTGATGGTCTTACATCACAGATATATGGTCGATTGATTAACTCTTCAAACAAAGCTTCATCTTTCTTATTATGAGGATGCATAATAGTATAAACCTCACTTAAAGAAGAATCCATCCATGTATCAAATGTTCTTAAGTCTCCTTCAAATCCTTCAGAGTTTCCACATTTTTGGCAGGATTCAAATGGTGGATTATCTTTCCAAGGTTGATAATACTTTCCTGGTTCTGGGAGATTAGGGTGGTTACATTTTTTGCAATACCATATTGGAACTTCAGTTCCATAATAACGTCTTCGGCTTATTGGCCAATCAATTGATACAGTATTTAGCCAATCTACCCACACTTGCCTCATAAAGGGTGGGAAGAATTGCATTTCCTGTGCATACTCATGAAGTTTGGGCAAGTATTCAACTTGTTTTAGATAATATTCTGGCATTGCAAGGAATTCTACTGTTGTTTTACAGCGAGAACAAATTGGAAAATTATGAGGAGCATCAGCTTTCTCTGCTACATATCCCTCTTCCTCTAGTTTCTCAGCAATTTGTTTCTTAGCTTCCTTTACTTTTAAACCAGCATACTCTGGTAATTTATCAGTGATTTTTCCATTTGTATCAATTATTGTATTTGGATTAAGATGTAATTCTCTGAAAATTTGAACATCGTTTGAATCACCATAAGCACAAACCATCATTATACCGGTTCCGAATTCCATCTTAGCATAATGATGAGGTAATATTGGTACTTCATCATTAAATAGAGGAGTAATTACAGTTTTTCCTTTTAGATGCTGATATCTTTCATCTTTAGGATTGAAAATTACTACTCCAATTGCTGGGATTAATTCGGGTCTAGATGTTGATATGATTAAATCTTCTCCTGTTTCCTTCACTTTGAATCTGATATCATACAACATATGAGATCCAGATTTGTAATCAATCTCATTATCAGCTATAGTAGTTTTACAACGAGTACAATAGTTATTTGGCCTATTATCCTCATAGATTTGTCCTTCTTTGAACAATTTTATGAAAGTAGCTTGAGTTAAGGTCCTATATTGCTCTTCATCAGTTTTATAGATTTCATCCCACTCAAGAGAATTGTTACTAAAACCTAGTATTCTGCAAACTCCAAGAATCATATCACCCACTGCATCTAACATCTTTTTACACATATTGAGGAAATCTTCTCTTGGAATATCATGCATAGAAACATTATATTTTCTTTCGGCTTGAACTTCAATAGGAAGACCATTGCGATCCAGGCACATTGGAAACAGGATTTCAAAACCCGCCATGCGTTTGTAACGTGCTATCATATCAATTTGGCTATAATGTATAGCCCCACCCATATGCCATGGAGCATTTGCATAGGGAGGAGGAGTATCAATAGTAAAGATTGTTTTACCAGATGATTTATTGAAAGCAAACAGTTTCTCCTCTTGCCACTTTTGGAAATGCAAAAGATCTTGCTTCTGAGGGTCATATGTTTTTTCGGTTAGTTTTGGAACGAAATCACTCACTGATGTCACCTTTTTGTATAGGTCGATATATCTGATTTAAAAATTGAGTGATTTAGCACCCAATTATCACATCTTCATCTATGTTTACTGCAACTAAGACCTTTTTAAGATAACCGTCAAAAAATATTGACTTCATCAATTTCACAATTAATTAAGTATTATAAACAAAATATATAATATAATAGTATAATGATTATTAGTTTAAATATCAAAAAATAGAACATCTTATGCTACAATGAGTGTGTTTTCCTATGAATCCAACAGAATACCTTAATCATCCACTTATCAAGCCAAACAAAGTAGAAGCTAGATTATACCAACAGACTCTATTTGCTTCATGTATTAAGGAAAATTCTCTTGTCGTTTTACCTACAGGTCTTGGGAAAACTGTTTTGTTCTTAATGATTGTAGCCCACCGTTTAGAGAAATATCCTGAAGGAAAAATTGTTTTTTGTGCCCCCACCAAACCCTTGATGGATCAACATGAACGCTCAATTAAGGAGTCAATTAACATTGATCCTGAAAATATAATCCAAGTTTCTGGACAGATAGATCCTAAGAAGAGAAAAGAGATATGGGACAATGGTCAAGTATTTGTTTGTACCCCTCAAACAATTCAGAACGATATAATTCAAAGAAGAATCAAACTTGAAGATATAGTCTTTCTCTGTTTAGATGAAGCTCATAAAGGTGTAGGAGACCACAGCTATGTCTTCATAGCTGACCAATACCACAAAAAAGCACGCAATCCACTTATACTTGGCTTAACAGCTAGTCCAGGATCCAAAATTGAACGAATAGATGATGTTCAAAGTAACCTTCATATCACAAACGTTGAAATCAGAGATGAGAGTTCTGATGATGTCAGACAATATATACATGAAATAGCAGAAAGTTGGGAAATCATTCCTCTAACAGAGGAGTTCAAGATAATAATAGATACACTAAATGATCTTTTCAAATTGGTTCTAGAAGGATTAAAGGATTTAGAAATAATTGATTCTGCTCAACCAAGGAACAATCCTAGAAAGGAACTTCTGCAATTAAGAGCTAGAGTTAATGAAAAATTCAGCGACAGTGCAGAAAAAGACAGATCTGATTTCTTTCGTGCAATGGCCTTTGTTGGCAACTCCATCCGTTTATCTCATGCAATTGAACTTATAGAAACACAAGGAGTACCCTCGTTAAGTAAATATCTTGAAGGTCAGATAAATGACATAAAATTTGGTAAAGGTAGTAGAGCCCTTAAAGATTTGATGCTCTCTGAAGAAATGCGTCAAGTTGTAGAAGCAGTTCAAAAACTTCAGGAAGAGAAAGTAATTCACCCCAAAATTGAGAGACTTAGTGATATAATTTCTGAGGAGCTAAAAAACAACCCCAACAATAGAATTCTAGTTTTTGCACATTTTAGAGTTACTGCTAAAATGATTAGTGATGAGTTGAACAAAGACAAGATTGTAAAAAGCCATTGGTTTGTTGGTCAAGCATCTAGCAAAGGTGACAAGGGGTTATCTCAAAAAGAACAAATTGAAATTATGCAAGAATTTCGAGATGGAACCTATAATGTGCTAGTTTCAACCAGTGTAGCTGAAGAAGGTTTAGACATAGGAGAGTGTGAATTAGTAGTTTTTTATGATTCAGTCCCCAGTGCTATAAGATTAATTCAGAGACGGGGAAGAACTGGACGAAGAAAAGAGGGTAAAGTAATTATGTTAATTGCTGAAGGGACAAGAGACGAAGCATACATGTGGGCATCAAAAAGACAAGCCCAAAAAATGAAAAAATTAGTTAGAAAAATGGACAAATCTTCTATAGCAAAAAAACAGCCTAAGAAGAAACAACAAAAAGGTATTGTGGATTTCCTTCAAGAAGTAGAAAAAGTTGAAGATAAAGTTAGCATAGAAGAAGAAACTGAGGAAACCCCAGAAGAATCAAAGGAAATTGAATTTGAAAAAGAAGAAGGGAAAATCAAGGTTATCTGTGATAGCAGAGAGAGAAATACAGTAGTAATTAAGGAATTAATGAACAAGGGAGTAGAACTTGGTTTTGAAAGATTAGATTTAGGAGATTATATCTGCTCAGATCAAATAGTAGTAGAAAGAAAAACCGACGATGATTTTGTAAAATCTATTATTGATAAAAGATTGTTTACACAAACAAAAGCATTGGTTGAAAGTTGTACAAAACCTGTTTTGTTAATAGAAGGAGATTTGAATCTTTTCAGTTCATCGCTTCACCCTCAAGCTATTGCAGGCGCATTAACATCCATTGCAACAGACTTCAGGTTACCAATAATATACACTAGAAATCAAAAAGAGACAGCAGAAATTCTTTTTTCTCTTGCAAAAAGGGAACAAGAAGAGAGAAAAAGAAGGATTAGCATAGGAAAACGCAAAGGAATGGGTTTAAAAATTCAGCTGGAAGAAACGATAGCTTCTCTGCCACATATTGACCATAAAATTTCAGGCAGATTGTTGAAACACTTTGGCTCCATAAAAAACGTAATGACAGCGAATTTAGAAGACTTCTTTGCAGTAAGAGGGATAGGCGAAAAAATTGCTAATGATATAATTGATTACATTTATAGCAATTATAATGAGATAGAAACAGGGGAGGAAGCACGAACAATGAAAGAAGACCTAGATTTTTTGAGAAAAGATAAGAGAGAAAAGGGCTCTAAGTAGTTAAAGAACGGAGAGAGTCAACAAGAGAACGAATAGAGGAAGATAGTTCTGCAATCTCCTTTGGATCGTTAGCTTCTTTCAATCTAGCATTGAGATCAGATAGTTTGTTCATCATTATTTCAGCTGAATCTGCTAAAGCAGAGGGAAGAGAACTAAAATCAAACGAAGAAACGGAATTAGGTAAAGAACTAGACTGTGTTTGATTATTATGTGCTTGGTTAGATTGATTATTCTGAGGGATATCAGCCACTGAATCAACCATAACATAGTTTTTTTTGCATTTTACACATACGACCTTTCCATCTTTCTCATACAAAGGTTCAACACAATCAGGGCATGCTTTGTTTAGCATTTTCCATCCTTTGAGCAGTAAATCTGCTCCAGCCTTAATGGAAGCATCAGAATCGTTTGAATTATTCATAGATGAACAGAGTAAATTTGGTTTAAAACCTTAATTGTCTATTATACTTATCTGGTAAATACGTAAGTAATACATTCTATCAAATGTAAAATGGAGATTGGGAGCTAAAGTAGTACAAGTGGTATTTACAAATGACTGAGGAAGCTGAAACAGCAATTGAATCAATCCCTAAAGTAGAAATCAAGGTAGATAGTAGAAATAAAGTTCTGAGTCTTCAAGATCTATTAGAAGAGAAACCAAGAGTAAGTGTAAAAGAAATTGAGGGAATGGACAGATTGATTCGGATGTTGAAAAACGAAAAATCTCCTTTTTATACAACTAAAGATGATAGCGAGTAGTGTTCTTTGGGGAGAGTTCTAGAAAAAGACAAAAATCTTACTATAGATTAGCCAAGATCCATCTTTCTTTAATATATGTAGAAATTAAGTTTTAGAATTATAAGAAAACATTTTTAAAAGTAATAAAATAGGAAAGATGCAGTAAGAACGGGGCAGTAGCTCAGCTTGGTTAGAGCACTCGGCTGATAAATCTTAGGCTTGTTTAGCCTCTGATTCAAAAACCGGGGGGTCGTAAGTTCAAATCTTATTTGCCCCACCATTCTTCTTTTCTTCTAATTTTTTAGTAAATCTTTATTATTCTTTCTTCCCTTTCTTTCTTATGCGTAAATCTAAACACTATTTGAATGCTGAATCCTGATTTTCTTCTCAGAAGGTTTACTTAATAGAGGCAGTTCAAATCTGCTCTGCCCCACCATTCTCTCAATTTTCTTCTACAATATTATAAGTGTCCCAAACACTATACTCTTTGATATCCATGATTTCTATTAAGCATCTCTATAACATTGTTGTGGAAGATAGATTGAAGACATTAGGTTTCTTCAAGAAAATAGACAGGAAACATTTCCACAAAGTTTCTGTTGAAAATACCTGGTCACCAGAATTAATTTTTCGACATCTCCTTATGAACACCCAATGGATACTTGAAAAACTTCCAAGTACAACG
>JAAFKJ010000006.1 GCA_021399395.1 Candidatus Heimdallarchaeota archaeon | reverse complement strand
TTGATCTACTGGAATTCCCGCATCCATTATCCTAACCATGTCTCTATCTGTAGCAGGTATGTTGTTCAATCTACAACAGTCAGTACACATTGTACATTTGAAATAGATGTGCCTAAGAACAGTAATGTTTCCATTTTCATCAATACTAGCAATAGGTACATTACTCATATCCAAAGAAATCTCCATGGAGAGCCTTGATTTTTTTAATAAAAAGATTGTCAAAACGAATATTCTTGAAAACGATAAGATTTTAATTCCATTAACAGAACTAAATCTGTGACTGAAGAAACTGAAACATATTCATTTGATTCCTTCTGGAAATCTAACCTCCCTACCAGAAATATTTTGATAATCATTCTAGTTGTGCACATCACACTATGGATAATAACACTCGTTCAAGCTTCAGTCATAACTTTCGATGTTTTTTACTATATATCTGAAGATCTTCTAAAACAAGTTGGACAATACAATCAATTAGTATATCAAGGACATGTATATCAATTGTTCAGTTCTATATTTGTCCACTTTGATTGGTTACACATTCTCTCAAATTGCTTATTTCTACTTATCTTTGGTTTAAAGGCAGAGGATTATCTATTATCTTGGCAATATTATGCAGTATTCATAATTTCAGGATTAATGGGGGGATTACTTTCACTTACTTTTGGAGCTGCAACCATTTCAGCTGGTGCAAGTGGAGGAGTGTTCGGTTTATTAGGGGCTGACATTACAATCGTCTATCAAGAAGAAAAAGACAAGAAACCTTGGATATATGTTGGAATTGGAGTTATTTTCCTTGCAATAACAGCTGGAGTTAATACTAATGTACTTGCTCATGCCATAGGACTGGTAACAGGTTTTCTATTTCCTGTAATCTTCAAGAAAAGAAGAAATCTTGAAGCTAAATAAGTTGTTATTTCCCCATAAAATCGGATATTTTATTATGTGAAAATTCTTTTTTTAATTTTTTTGCAGTGTCCCATGATTCTCTTACGAAAGGTGGGAATTTCTTATTTTTTGCATAATATGTTCTTAGAAATTTCTTTGTTTTGGGATCTGCAGGATACCCTGAACCTATATCTTCCCCTATTTTTTTAGCTAGTTTTTCTATAACTTGATCTCTTTGTACTTTTGCAATTACAGAAGCTGCAGAAACTACTGGATAAAATTTATCCGCCTGATGTTTTGATACTATTTTAGATTTAGGGAAGGCTCTCTTGAATGCTTCACCATATCTTTCTGCATTAACATCTGCTGCATCTATGTATATTTCACTTGGAGTTGTTTTCATATCTTTTATGAGCTTAATCATAAGTTTCTGTTCTATTACATTGAGAGTGAATCTCTTTCTCATCTCATCTATCTCCGCAGCTGAAAGGTGTTTTACTGTTATCTGTGCGCTTAATTTTTCTATCTTAGGATATAATGATTCTCTTCTTTTCGGAGATAAAAGCTTAGAATCTTTAACCCCCATTTGGGTTAATTCTTTTTCCTTGTTCTTTTCTATTGCATATGCACAAAGTACCATTGGTCCTATTACTGGTCCACGTCCCGCTTCATCTATCCCCGCTACTAGAGTATTATTCTTAGAAATCTGTTCCACCTTCTTTCCACTAAAATTTGTTAATGATCTCTACTAAATCTGAATAAGTAGCATCTGTCTTTAAGCCTTCTGGGTCAAATATTGTTCTAGATGCCTTAAATCCCGCATCTCTAAGTCCATCTATAGCTTGCTGTCGTGTTACTCCTTTTTTGTTGATTTGTCTGAGCACATATGGTAGAAAATAGAAGAGAGGAGATTCTTCTTCTTCCAAAATTAGATTGAGAATTTTCTCTATTTGCTTTTGGGAGGGTAATTCTAATTCTTCGAGTTTTTCTTGCATAATAGAGATATATTCTTTATCATAAAGTGGACCCAACCATAAGGGACCAGCTGTTTCCATATCTGTTTCGCATTTTGGACACTGATTTGATTCAAATGTTTCTTTTATTTTGGTTACCAGATAGTACGAACATCTTGGGCAGAAATGAACAAATCCTTGTTCGATGTGTTGAATATTTGCTGTATCCTTACTTTCTAATACCTTTAGTTTAATCCTTAGAAAGTGTTCATGATTTATGCTTATCAGGGGTTGAATTGCCAATCCCAGCCTTCCAGCACTAACCAAGACATTGTAAAGCAATATTCTTAATGCAACTTCATGACACAAATGGTGTCGTGTTGGATGTGCGTTATAAATTCTATAACACGCTTCAGGATAACGTCCGCATAGAACTTGTAAATCAGTAGCTGTTGCAAACAAATAACCTTGGTTTTTTCGAAGAGCTCTTAGAGAGGTTTCAATAAAATTAGCAGGAGAACCAAAGGGATCTATATCTATAACATCAGGATAAATCTGCTCTTGCATTAGCTGAGACATCAGTGCAAAAGCATCAGATCTTTGGATTCTAATTTTATCTTTTCTATTAAGATTTGCAGCATTTTTCTCTATAATTTCCACAGCTTTCGGATTCTTATCGCTTATGACTATACACTCAATTAACTCTGGAGATAATTCTTCTAAAATTCTGAAACTGCGAATTCCCGTCCCAGCAAGTGGGTCAACATATACCAGTGGTCTATTTTCCAGTGATCCAATGGTTTCTAACATAAGTAATGTGAAATCTCTATTGATAACCATTCTAGGATTATAGAAAACAGAAGAATCATAAATTCGTTCAGCGTCATTCAATGTTATGAATTTAGTTTTTCCTTCTTCAACTTCTTTCCATAAATCGTTATTCGTCATCATGTTTCACTATTGGTGTTTTTCATTCTTTGCTCTGATAATTGTAACCATAGAGATAGATTTCAGAACTCTTTTTTCGAGAAGCTTTCGGTTTGAATAATTTGACCAATCCAAATATCTGCTTAGTCTCTCTAATAAGCTCTTGTGTTTCACTCCCTTGGAAGAGTTTGCAGACAAAATACCCTGCATCCTTTAGGACTTCTTGTGCTAATTCAAGAGCTCTCTCAGCTAGCATAGTCTGAATAGAGTGATCTCTACCATACTGCCCAGAGATATTAGGTGCGCAATCAGAAATTAAACCATCGACAGAACCATATGTCTTGTTTATCATGGTTCCTAACTGTTTATTGAAAATATCTTGATGTAGAACTATAACATTATTCTCTTTGAAGGGTTCCATGTATGCTTTATCAATCGCTAATACTTTACCTTCTTTTCCTATTTTCTTTGCTGCAATCTGAGCCCAGCCCCCAGGAGCAGCTCCAAGGTCAACAACAAATTGACCCTTTGTAAAAAATCTGAATTTATCATTCAGTTCCAATAACTTAAATGAAGCTCGAGATCGATAACCTACATACTTAGCCTTTTTATAATAAAAATCGTCACTCAAATTGTTCACGTTAAGTTATTTGAAAATAAGTGAAAATAACTATTAGATAAAAATATTGACACAAGATAAAAATGTAAATGTCTATTTTAGAGGAACTTGAATTCTATCGTCCTCATCTAAAATATCGAATTCAACAAATCTGAAAGGTTGGATTTTATTTGAATCATCTTCTTCAATTAACCATTCATTGTACAAACGACATGAAACTGGATTAACTGGATTATTTACTGCGCATTCATCTATTCTATCACAAGTAAAACAGGGGCATATCATTGTCAACCATCCTGTTTCTTCGGTCTTTGGAATGATGAGTACATAATCTTTCACATTCCCCATTTCTATGGGTATTTTGAGAATTTTGTTAGTGTAAAGTAATTCATCAATTTTGAGAATGATGGATTCATGATTTCCTAGTAAATCTAAAACTTCTCGATATAGCAATTGTTTAGTTGCAGTTCTATCAATAAGCTCTATAATTTCGTCACCTAAAGCAGTGCTATAATTTTTCTCGGTTTTTATCCTTTGTATCGGAATCATATCATCACTCACCAGCAGATTGTTTTTGATTCTCACCACTAATCACATTAGTTCACAAACAACAACCTAATCGTCTAACATATACTATCTGCTCTAGCATATTTAAGTGTTAATACTGCTCGAATTTTTAGGACAAAATTCAGAGGAAAAATGCTTGTCAAATTGAGACTCAAATAGCGACATAAAAAGCAGTTTTGCAATATTCAACTGTTTCGTTTTTTTGAAGATGAATACTTCTTTTGCGAATACTTCTTTTTTTGTTGCCTTACATCTCTACGTTGTTTTTCAACAGCATAAAGCACAGTATCTGTTGTCAATATTTCTTTGTATTGTTGTTTTACTTTGATACTAACATAAGGAGTTTTAACAGGACCAAAAATATCATGCACACTACCTACATGTTCCATTTTTTCATTGACAACATTAGATCTTATACGAGGTAATTTTGGGGGATCTTTTATAACAGCTAGGCCTAAGTCTGAGAAGAATTGTATATTGCCTAATTTTTTAATTTTATCTCGTTCCATTAATATTCCCTCAATGACAAAACTATTTCTTTGGTTTAGCAGCAGATTTACCTTTCTTGGTAACAGAAGGTTTCTCAACTTTCTTTAGTTTTCTAGAGATATTTGCTATTCTTCGAATTAGTTCGGTTTTACTTTCTATTCCTTCAGGATTAACTATAATTCTTCCCTCACTTCCCCACCAATTTTTTGAATATTTCTTATCCTTCTCAATTTCATATTCCAATTCAAGATGTTTGCAAGCAAAAACTATCTTTGACAAATTACAATTATCTACAGCTTTATTTTTTGGAACTCTTCTTCCTTCATTCTTTGAGAGTTTCTTATCAAAATACTCAGGATAAAGAACAAAGTAACGCTTTTTGCGTAACATAATATAGCCCTTGTTAAATTAATTTTTAAAGATTTGGAAGAATTAGTCTTCTTTCTTTTCAATCAAAATACAGTTGATAACGCCATGTTGTCCAGGTCTGCTGGTAACACGTGCCTTACCTAGAGATGTATCAACAACACAACCTTTGGTTATAATTCTTCGTCGGGCATATTCTCTGTTTGCACGGTTTTCTAGAACGTTAAGTATTTTGACTTTTTGACTGATACCTGTAGATTGGTCTAAAACGATTGCATTCTCAGCTGTTAGAACACGGTGTTTAGTATTTCCACCTCTTGTTCTTATGTGCTTTAATTTTCTTGGACCAATTTGGGTTTCAGCTGGATATCTACCCATATCTCTTTTCTTCTTTGAAGATGAGCGTCGGATGAGACCACCTGATAGTTTTCTACGAGACCTTTTTAACCATTGATAAGGCATAGCATTTCACCTTGGAAGCCATCCCATTTGTTTGAATATAAGCGTTTCCATTTCAAAGTATTTAGAAGAGTTAGAATAAGTAGATGTGACTATTCCGACAAAAATAACTCCAATTTCATTAATACTAGGGAAAAATCTAAAAGTCACAAATTCATTCTATACTTATGAAAAGCAAGCCACTTGTTTTAGTGCTTCTTGTACTTATTGCTCTTCCAATTCCAATGATAAACATTCTAGTAGCAAATAATACTGATTCAGTTGTATCACAAAATAGTTATTTTCATAGATCTACTAAAGAGCAAAAATCACAACCCTATACTATAGTCAAAGCTCAAAATATTCTACATGATGGAAGATGGTCAAATCCATTAAGAACTCATGTAGTTCTATCAAATCTAATCGATTATAACAATAGAGCAATGATTTCGTTTTTCACCACTGAAGAGAGAGATCTCTTCGCAAATGAAATAATGAAATATGGTATTGAAATAGAACGAATATTCAAAACAATTCCTGCTATTGTTATTAGTTATGAGGATAGTTTCCTCAAGCAAATTAGTTTCAACGATTACGAGATAAAGTATACATATCCTATTGGTACATATGCTTATACTGTTCCAATGAATGTTGACATGGAATTTCCAGGTTTAGTTAATCTTGCTGAGCTCAGAGAAGCCTTAGAGGTTGATGCAGTTCATGCCCTCAATCAAACTGGTTATGGTGTAACAATAGCAATTTTGGATAGCGGTTTGAATACTTCTAAAGTTCCAGCATTGGATGGCTTGCTTAATTATGATGAAGACAAAGTCGTACTTGACATTACTCCAGTACCAGGTTTAGAGGATCAGGCTGATTTTAGCGGGCATGGCACCCATATAGCAACAATCCTAGCAGGTAATGGCAAATATAGAGATGATAAAGGAAATATAGTAGAAACTGATGATTATGGTATTGCTCCCGATGCTCAATTAATAAATATCAAGGTTCTCAATCAGACAGGGTATGGAAAAGATGAATGGTTAATCATTGGATTTGATGAAGCTATTGATCAAGCTCCTGAGATAATTTCAGCTAGTCTTACTTCAGTTACATTTGCTGAAACAGGTGACCCAATCGAAGAGCTCGTATATGAAGCAGCTAGGAATGATATTCTAGTTGTCGCCTCAGCAGGAAATTATGGGCCTTCAGGTGGTTCAGTAGGCGCGCCAGCAATTTGGGACCACGTTATTTCAGTTGGTGCTTCAGATGGATTGGAAGAACTAGCTATTTTTACATCCAAAGGTTTGAACCAGAATTTCTCATCAGCTATAGACATACTTGCACCTGGAGTTGCAATTCAAGGTAGTGATGCCGAAGATGGTGGATCCAGATGGGTTTCAGGAACTTCAGTATCTGCACCAATTGTTAGTGGCATTCTAGCTCTTTTAGTAGGAGCATATCCAGGTATCAATATTCACAAATATGAAGCAGCTTTACTTGGAACAGCAAACGTTCTGCCTGTTCCCATGGTCTATCAAGGAAATGGTATGGTCAATCCGTATGCTGCATATACTAACCTTACTGATGATTATCTCTACGATATGAGTGCCATTGTACCAAGATACATGGATCCAATAAACGAGATTTATTATGAATGTGTTGCAGGAGAATCATCAACTTTCCACGTCAAACTTATTTCGTCTTTTACTGGTTCTTTGCCTACAGATTTAACTTTAGCAGGCATCAATAATCCAGAGGAATATATCCAAATTGCCAATCAGATAGATGTATATGAAGGTTGGAACCACTTCAACTTTACAGTAACGATACCAGCTGACACTGAAATGAGATATGTTCAAGGATTTTTCGCACTTTCTGGTTCAAGTAGATGGCCAGGCTCTCCTCAAGCTGGTGCGTTTGTGTTTAATATCATTACAAGATATTTGGGTGGGACAGTGCTATTTGATATGTCACATGAAAATGATACCGCCAACAAGTGGTTTGATGCATCTACTCCCTATGGGACTCACATGCACCTAACAAGAATTCTAAAAGATAGAGGTTTTAGAGTCAGAACACATGTGAGTGGTGATTATAATTTCACAGATGTAAATATTCTAGTTATATCTGATCCAGAGCTTAATTTTACTACGCAAGAAATTACTGACATCTACAATTTTGTCAGTGATGGAGGATCGCTTCTCTTCTTAGTTGACAGTATAAGGTTTATCGATGCGGAAGCAATAGAATCTTCTCCAATAATTTTCAGTAATTATTACACGTGTGATGAACTCTTAGCAAATTTTGATTTAACAGTATGGGACACAGTTCCAATCAATGTTCCTTATGAAGTAACTACAACAGCAGAAGCCACAATGCTTTCAGTTGAATCCTTCATGTGGTGGGGTAAAATGCTTCACTTTACAGACGAAAACCCAAATAATATAATTTTAGCTCAGCTACCTGAAGTTACAATAGGAGATAGTCAATATGTCTTTGATGTTGCTGTAGCTAAAGAAGTAAACAATGGCAGAATTATGGTTTTTGGTTCAGGTTATCCTTTCACTGATCATGGTTTGTTACCGGATTCACTTGAAATTAGTCCAAGTAGAGTTGGATTGGATTCTAGTTACATTGATGTATTCAGCTTGGATGAAAGCAATCTTCTACTGGTCAATGAAACCTTTGAGTGGTTAATTAGCACCCATAGACCTTCTTTAAGTTTTGAGAGCAATCCAGAAGAAATTTTGATAAGACAACAAATCGATATGGAGGTCCAAATAACTCTCAATAATGATACAATCTATACAACTGGTGGTGCTACACTAAATGCGACATTACTAAGACCAGGACATATCATCGAACCCGTAGAACTAGTTTTTAACCCAACTACTAACAAGTATGAGTTAACATATACTTTTACAGAATATGGCGAACACTTCCTGTTCCTTCCACTTAAGTTAGCAGGTCATACACCAACTGATGGCAGAATGAGGATCTTCAACAATGTTCCACTCTGGGATGCTTTGCCAATAATAGAATCAGTTGCTATCTGGATTACTGCTGCAATCATTTTTTCAATAATTCTAATTCCAGTACTTAGGTCGAGATTCAGAAGAACTCCTCCTACTTAATTTCTTTTTTCACAAAACCGTCTATGTATGCATCTACACACTCGTTTTCAAAAGGTTTATATATGTGCATTAATAATACACATATGAGGATAAAAATTGCACACCCTCAGAAGTGAATGAAAAATGAAAAGGGAAAGATTACCAAAAGGATCAAACGAAGTCCTTGATTTACTAGGGGAGAAGGGAGCATTAACTCAGAAAGAAATTATTGATAGTTTGAAGGAAACCAAACCACGAGCTATACGATACACCGTTAGACAATTACTCGATAGAACAGTTTTAGTTAATAGAGCAAATTTCGAAGACATGCGATCATCATTGATCGGTATCAATCCTGAAATGGATTTAGGTTTAAAAGATTTAATTCAACAATCAAAAACAAGCCAACCAACACCAGCTTAATGCTGATTTTATTCTTTGATTGACCATCAAAATCTTTTTTATCTTCAATTTTTCTTAATTTTCTTGTAAGTGCTATGACAACTAGAATTATTGCGAATATAAGCGGCTTCTTCGTATTTGATGAAGGAAACAAATTACTAGATCTCAGGTTATATGCAAAAAATGCTGAGGAAATAGCTGAAGAGATTCACAATTTATCAAAATATACTCTTTCAGAGTTCTTAAAGGACCTGCTGAGTAACATTGAAGATATAGAAATAGAAACTAACTCTTCTGATGTTCTGAATTTCATAAGAGTAAATGGAAAGAAAGGCGATCTACTCACCAAAGCAGATTATTATTCTGAATTAGTTGCACAAATCCCCAAAATTCTTGTTCAAGAAGGATTTATCAAAAATGAGGAAGAATTAGATGAACTCACTCGAGAAGTAAGTATTGCACTCTCAAAGAAGAGTATAGCGTATAGTTCTCAGAGAATTGATAAAAACGTAGTTCATGCCATTCTATCAATGGATGACATTGATAAAACTACAAATCTTTTTACTTCAAGGATTCGTGAATGGTATGGGGTTCATTTTCCAGAGACTCTAAAGGAAGTTCCAAATCATGTAACCTTGTGTAAATTGATTACTGAAATTGGATCAAGAGATAATTTCACAGAAGAACTTCTACAAAACTATGGATTTTCTACTGAAAAAGGCAAGAAAATTGTAGAAGTAGCTAAAAAATCAATGGGAGCTCACTTTGAAGATAAAGACTTACGTCCGCTACAACGTTTAGCTCAGAGCACACTTGATCTTTACAATGAACGTGATCGTTTAGAATCTTGGATAGAGAGAGAGATGGGTAGAATAGCCCCCAACATG
Organism: Candidatus Heimdallarchaeota archaeon; assembly: GCA_021399395.1. Taxonomy (GTDB): domain Archaea; phylum Asgardarchaeota; class Heimdallarchaeia; order Heimdallarchaeales; family Heimdallarchaeaceae; genus UBA460. Next base: position 5,747 of record JAAFKJ010000006.1, on the reverse strand, counting down.
AAAGCAGTTGTAGGTTCATCAATAGCAGCTCGTTTGATTGCTTTAGCAGGAGGATTAATGGAGATAGCTATGAAACCTGCAAGTACAATTCAATTACTTGGAGCTGAAAAAGCTCTTTTCCGAGCTCTTAAGACTGGTGCAAAACCACCCAAACACGGTATCATCTATCAAATGCCTGAAATACATAGCTGTCCCTGGTGGCAAAGAGGTAATATATCTAGAGCAATTGCTGGAAGATTAACAATTGCTGCAAGAGTAGATGCATTTCAAGGAGAGTTCATGGGTGATCAACTAAAGAGAGAAGTGGATCAGAAAATAGAAGAAATCAGAGAGAAATATAAAGAACCTCCTGAAGGAAAGAAACCACCAATTGATAGGAGTCAACAACCTCAGAGTTCAGGACCACCAAGACATGGATCATCAAGACAGGGATCTCAGAGATATGGCTCATCAAAACAAGGACAACGGAAATATCCACCTAAGAAGGGCAATTACCCCAAAAAGAAGAGGCGATACTAATGGTAGAAATTAAAAAACACGATTTTGACAAACTTTACTGGGTTACATTAAGAGATGGAAATGTAAGATTAGCAACAAAAAATGCTGATCCAGGAAGGAAGATATACACAGAGAGACTTGTCAATGAAGGTGGAGTTGAGTACAGAACTTTTGATCCTTTCAAGAGTAAACTAGGTGCAGCAATTTTCAATAAAATGCAAAACTTTCCTTTTAAAGAGAACTCAAAGATTTTGTATCTTGGTGCAGCTTCAGGAACAACAGTTTCTCATGTTTCAGACATGGTTGGTGATAAAGGTGCCATTTATTCAGTTGAATTCTCTGCAAGATCATTGAGAGATTTAGTGACTGTCTCAGAACGAAGAAAGAATATTTTACCCATTCATGCAGATGCAAGATTTCCAGAAGAATATAGTATGATTGTTCCTCAAGTGGATATTGTTTACGAAGATGTTGCTCAACCCTCCCAAGCTGAGATTTTAGATACTAACGTCAAGACATTTCTAAAAGATGGAGGATATTTCTTCTTAGCAGTTAAATCAAGAAGCATAGATGTGACTAAAGAACCAGAAGTAATTTACAAAGAAGTAATTGCTAAACTTGAATCTTATGGGTTAACTGTGTTAGAAACTGTAGATCTTGAACCTTATGAAAAAGATCATATTATGATAGTAGGGAAGAAATAAGATTTTTCCCAACTTAACTTTCTTTTAAATCTGAGTATTTCTTTACCCAATTTTTGACTAAATCAAATGCTTCTTTCATTTGTTCCAGTTCTTCAAGAGTAAAAGTAGGAACATTCTGATTAACTTCTTGATCAAGATCATCAACAATCATTATAGCTCTTCTCTTGGTCAATGCAGCAATATTCTGAGTAATTGATGCCCTCTCCATAACTTTCTTCTGTTGAGATTCATCAACACAGACTAAAATATTCAAACCGCTGTGTATATCTAAGTTCTTTTGCTCACCAAAAGCATCAAATGGAGATTGACGTGTCCAGAATTGACTAATAAACCCTAAATCTTCCAATACTTCAGATACTTCCTCTTTGAATGTCGAAAGATTTTCAAGAGAATAAGCAGGTCTTTCTTCTCTCTCGATATCTATGTTGAAGATTTTTATCCCCTGAGTGATTGGAGTATCAAGCACTTTTTCGAGCAAATATGCTGTTTCAGGTGGAGGATTTATTGAATGTTCATACTCATAGACTGTTCTTTTAGAAACACTCACATTTGGAGGCTCGTTAGGCTCTGTAGGAGTAGTACCTATAAGATGAGCTAAGTCTGCATAACTGAGATTTTTCTCAATACGTGCTTGTCTTAATTTCTTGCGGTCAATCTGAACGAAATACCCACCTTTACTGCAATAAACAATAGGAGGAACACCATGCACAATTAGATTGCTGAAAGTCTCTGTACTTACCACAGGGATTCCATATCTCAGCAGTACTAATCCATCATCTATTTCAGAAAATCTTCTACCTCTTTCACCAATAATCATTGGAGAAGCATTGAGGAAAGAAGCAATGTTCTTCAATTCATAAGAATTGTCTCTGCTAAAATTATCGATATAAGGCTCAATCTTGATGATAATGAGTTGATCTTTTTTCTTTGCAATTATATCAAAACAAGCTTTACTTCCTTGAGAGAGCTGAGCTATACCATACTCTGAAGTATGCAATATTCTCTCAACATCTGCTAGAATGGTTAATTTATTCTTCTGGACCATTTTAAACACATTCGCTTGTTAAGCTAAAGCAAGAACAAACCAATATAAGTTTAGCTTTTAGCACAATTATGACCTTAAAAACTAGAGTGTTTTAGACATATAAGGACCATCCAAAGTATAGCCTAGTTTTCTATAATATTCACGAACACCTATCCCTGAAATAACAGCTATCTTAGCATAATTATTCTCTTTCCCAATTTCTTCTGCCTTGGAAAGGAGTTCTTTACCATACCCCCTGTGTTGCCATTGTAGATCACCTTTGTAAATCGACCTTAAACCAAGAAGCGCTCCATAGACATGTAGTTCTCTTACAACTATTGTAGGCTTTTCCTTGAACTCAGGTCTTATCAGATTCTCACTCAATTCTCTTAATCTTAGAAAGCCAATAATCACATCATTTTTTGTTTCTTCAAAAGAGAGAAAATGCTCTTTTCCTTTACTGGCATCATAAGTTCTATGAACAAGTTCAATATCTGCAGAACTAATATCTTGCTTTGTCTTGTAAACAAAATGACCTACTTCTCGACATCTGATGCACCTACATTTTTTGCCTTCTCTTTCCAAGATTGAAAGAATATCTAATCGGAGATCACTCTTGTTGGGTCCTGCTGCTATCTGGTGGGCAGGGATATCTCGCAAAACTCGTTTAATTCGAACATAAGGAGGAACATTTTCTTTGACTTTCGCTATTAGTGTAGCAGTTGACTCATTTGTTAAAGCGGTGTATTCACCGGCCAAATAATCTTCATATAACTTAGTTCCTGGTATAACCATAGTTGGATATATCTTGATTTCATCAGGTCGATAATCATTTGTATTGAAGAGAATGTCAAAAGATTCTATATCTCTTTCAATAGAGGAACCAGGAAGACCTGGCATCATATGTGCAGTTAATTTCAACCCTGAATCTCTGATAAATTGGAAAGCATTGATTGTATCCTTAGTAGTATGTCCCCTTTGCATTTTTTTGTAAACATCATCAAAAACTGTCTGAACACCTATTTCGATTCTAGTTACACCGTAATCTAGTAAATGATCAATTTTTTCATGATTGATTTCATCTGGTCTTGTTTCAGCAGTTAATCCAACACATCTTTGTTTAGTAGTTTCATTGATTTTATGAGCTTCCTCAATAGTTTTAGAATCCACCCCATTAAATGCATCAAACAGTCGCAGTATGAACCATTGTTGATACTCGATGGGTTGGTTAGTAAAAGTTCCTCCCATCACAATTGCATCTATTTTTTCAGTAGAATGACCTATCGCATTTAGTTGTCTTACTCTTTCCTCAGCTTGTAAAAATGGGTCATAATCATTACGTATTCCTCTAAGAGTTGTGGGTTCAAACCCTGTATAACTTTGAGGTCGCTCTATTTCTGGTCCGCCAGGACACATAACACATTTACCATGAGGGCATGCCCAAGGTCTTGTCATGACAGCTACTATAGCAACTCCAGAAAGAGTACGAACAACTCTTTTAATTAAAATAGGTAATAATTGTTGCCTCTCTTCAGAATCACATAGTGCTAAAATTTCACTGTTTTTAGGAAAATTTTTCAGACGATATTGTTTAGATACGTCTCGCTTTGTTTGGCTAAGGATTTTTCTTGTAGGTTCTTCTAACGCTAGTAGTTTTTCCTTAATCTCTAGTAAAGCCTTATCTCTGTCATTCATTTTAAAAACAATGGTAAAAATGATAAAAAGTAATTATCTGCCACGTCGTTTTGAACCCATGCTTGAAGGTTGTCCAGCAAATTTGCCTAAAATTACTCTCTTTACATATTTATTTCTCAATCCCTTTCTTGGGATGGGACTATGTCTTTCTTTTGCTGTAACTTGTGGTGTTTGTTTTCTAACTTTTCCTGCTTTTTGAAGCGATCCGTGACCCATCTAATCACCTTTTTTGTCTAAGTTAGAGGAACATCTTGTCTTTAAAAACTTATAGTTTTTGGTTCTTGGTAGTCTCATTAGAAGAAACGGAAAACTGCAAATTCATATTTAAACTCGAGAAAGTAATTCAACACTTTATAAATCAATTACCATATAAGTAGGGTGATAATAGGTGAATAATTTGACTTGGAAATTAGTATTCAGAATTTATGCCGAAGAAAAGGAGAAGAAACTTGAACTGACCAGATATAAACTTAAGAACATCACTAACGTCAAATCCTTTCTCACGAATTTCTTTGAGGACCAAAGGGAGTGGTTAAAAGAAGAGAGACAATCAGGGAAGGGATTGGGTTATGAAATCGTGCTTGTTGATGAAAAAGGGGATGATCTTCCCATGAAGAATCTATACGAACTAATTCACTCCAAAGATGAACTAGTGTCCTTCTTTAGTATGACAACAGATGCAATAGGCGAGTTGCTTGCTGAAGGGATTAGCTAGAAAAATAAGGGGATTGGTTTTTGGAAGAATCGAATCGGGTAAATTTGAATTATGATGTAATTTTGTGTAACTATGTAATTAAGAAAAGAATTGTGGGGTTTTTATAGCCAAAGCAAGATGAAGGAAGGATGAAGAGTTATCCTCGAGCAGAAGTGATGGAAGTTCCACCTCACCCAGCTTTGAGCGCACTCTGCCATCAAACAAAGAATCTCTACAATCGAGCAAATTATCGGTATAAGCAACAGTTACAGCAACAAGGAACCATCTTTTCTTATTATGAGTTAGATAGAACAATGAAAAAGGAAGAATGTTATAGAATCCTCCCAGCTCACACAGCTCAACACACTCTCAAACTACTTATCCGAAACTGGAAAGCGTTCTTCCAAGCAAGAAAGGAATGGAAGAAACAACCTGCCAAATTCCTCGAACCACCTCGCTCACCTCACTATAAACCTAAAAATGGGGAAACGGTTGCGATCATCTCTAATCAACAAGCAAAGATCAGCAATGGTCACCTTATCTTACCTAAGAAAATAGCTTTTACTATCAAGACTAGGCTGAACGCAACAGACAATCTTCGAGAAGTAAGAATAGTTCCGAGAGGGGTAGGGTATACGGTAGAGATCATCTATCTCAAACACATCCCCAAGCAAGTGCAGAAGAATAACAAACGAAAAGGCGCAGTTGATCTGGGTTTAACCAACCTCGTGACCTTTGTAGATAATATCGGCTCGCGTCCGATTATTATCAAGGACGAGGGGAAGGGAATCAAAAGTATAATGCAATATTATTTGAAAAAAATCAGTCAGTTACAAGAACAATATGCACAACAGCAAAGAGTCCAACTCAAGCAGAAGAACAAACTCCATTATGGTCCAGCTTATTATCGAGTCAAGGAAAAGTGGCGAAGAAAGGTTAAAGACTGTTTCCACCTGCTAAGTAGCTTCTTAGTCAATCTGTGGCAGCAGCGGGGTTTACACACTATCTACATCGGTTATAATCCAGGGTGGAAACACCAGCTGAGGTTGAAAAAGAAGACCACCCAGATGTTTGTTATCGTCCCCTATCACAAACTCCTTTCTCTGCTCAAGTATAAAGCAGAGGAGCGAGG
>JAAFKJ010000059.1 GCA_021399395.1 Candidatus Heimdallarchaeota archaeon | reverse complement strand
GTCAGAGGGAGCATCTTCCATATATATTGCAGGAAGGATATCTTATCTCCTTCTCTTCTTAATATCTCAAGTGCCATCAATATCGTAATCGAACCTAACGGTGATAGTGCCCCACCTATATTACCTCCTAGAACAAACCCTATCCATAATCCAGGTAATATGCCTCTGGGAAGAGATTGGAAGATATAGGAGAATATCAGTGCAGCTGATGATCCATTCAAGAATCCCGTAATCGGTAACCCTACAACTCCGATTATTAACGCAACCAGTATCTGTCCTCCAACTGGGATTGCACCCGATTCATCTGGTTGAAGGAAACTGGCCATAATTTTTGTTAGTGGAGATAAGGCTCCTGAGGCAGTTAACACTCCCATGAGTATAAACAAGGCTATGAAGAAAACTATCATTTCCCATTCAACCCCATCCTCGAGATAATGTTTTAAGTCTTTTTTGAAGAGAAAAATACCAAATACTGCTACAATCAGAGCTACGAATGCTACATCAGGAAATTGGAAAACAGTTGCGATATGACTGTGGTATTCAGGAAAAATCGTGCCTGTTAAATTTAGATGGGAGATATCTCTTAACCCAATACTGATCTGGGTTGCATCAACTTTAATACTTGTTAAGAGGAAACCTGCAAAGAGAATTCCCAAGAGAATTAGTGATTTCCATATATTTTTTCTGTTTTCAACACCTGACCAAGGATTGATTCTGCTCAATTGCTCTTTCTTTTCATCTGAAACTTCGATAAGAACATCTTTTCTGTAGATGAAGAAAAAGAATGCTGTAGCTATTCCAAAGAAGAATATAGCAATGGGGAGCATATAACCCATGAAGGAAATAAAACTAACCTCTTTAGTTAATGTTCCTGGTTTAAGTAAGTTGAAGAAGATAATGTTGGGAAGTGATGAAACTGGTGTTGGGAGACCTCCTATGATAGTGTTAATACCTACAAAAAGAATGAATGGTTGTAATCTCAATTCCAGCTGTCTACAGATGACTACAGTAAGTGATCCCAGCAAAATTATTGCCGAAAGATTATCAAAAAACATTGAAACAAAGAATGTTAGCCCTCCTAAAGCAATCATTAATTTTCTTGGATCTCCTTTTGTTAACTTGACTATTGATAGTGATATAAAATCAAAGAATCCTGCTCCTTTGGTTAGAGCAACAATTATGCTGACGGAGAAAATAATTAGTATCGCTTCAACATTTATTGTATGAGACAAAGCCTCCAAGAAATTATGTGGTACATGTTCAAAACTCAGGTTTTCCTCAAACCCTACTTTCCAATCCATAAAGAACATGTAAATCAATGCTACAACTACTGCACCAGTTACAGTAATTTTTGTTGCATCAACACCTTCCTTCATCAGTAGTAGAATTGTGGCAAGTACAATTATGACAATAATAATAGTCGCGATCCAACCATAATTATCTAATACACTTACCAATCCATCACCATTTTCGAAATATAATCATTCATCTACATAAACAAGCTAAATCTCGGCTTGCAGATATCTTCTGTGATTGGGTAATCACCGTATGTTTATCTGATTATTCGAAGTCCATTCTTGATGTAACTTCTTCTTCCTCTTCTTCTTCTTCTTCATCAGAGGGCTTTTCTTCAGCTTCCTCAGCTTCTTCTTTCATTTCCTCAATGACTTTTTCTTTGAGTTCTTTCTTGGGTTCTTTGAGGTCTTTCTTGAGTTCGTATTTGATTTCCTCTATGATTTCTTCCTTGATTTCTTCAAGAATAGATTCTTTTAATTCCTCAATACTTTCTTCTTTGTTGAGCTCTTTTGTGACCTCTTTTTTGATCTCTTTCTTAGGTTCATCTTTGACTTCTTCAATGACTTCTTTTTTGATCTCTTCAATAACCTCTTCTATGACTTCTTCTTTTATTTCATCAATCTCTGACATTTCCTCTTCCTCCTCTTTACTAATTTCTTCTATTTTAGTTTTTATAGCTTTTTCTATCACAGTTTCTTCTTCCACAGTTTCCTCTTCCACTTCTTCAGAAGGTTCAGTAATTCCTAGAATATCTTTCTTGACTTCTTCTTTTATTTCTTCTTTTAAGGATTCATCTATCACTATTTTTTCTTCTTCCTTTTCTTCTTCTTTGACTTCTACTTCTTCTTCCACTTCATCCTTAGAAGGTTCATCTTCTGCTCCCTCTTCCTCTGGTTGTTCAACTTCCTCTTTCTTAGTCTCAATTTTTCTTTTAGCTATGAGGATCGGAAAAGTGATTTCACTATCTTCAAGAAGTTCAGTAAAGAATCCATAAAGACTGGAATGTTTTGAAGTCATGTAAACAATTAGAATTCCAACATCTTTTCCAAAAGTATATAATTCTTTCTTGAAATTTTCAAAATTATCTGTAGATAGAAGGTGTGTATCAACATATCTGGAAGATTCTTTAAATACCTGTGAATTGGCTTTTTCAAATATCTCCAAATCTTCAATACTTCTATTTATTAGTGCATCCAATTCTTCTTGATTTTTGTCCTCATGGAAGATTGGATTGATATTTATTAGAAGATGAATTTCAGATTTCTTTAGACTATATTTCATTGCTTTCTCAAACAAATAGCTGAGTTGGTTTGTATTGCTGAAAACAATTGGAATGTTCTTCCAAAGAAGCTCTAAATTGATTTTCTCACTTTCTATTAGTAGAACTGGAATATTTTTGATTTCTTCAAGCAAGTATTCGAATACATCTCCTAATACTGTTATGCTTGCTTCTTCATCTTCCTCATCATCTTTTTGGATTTTAGTTTCTTTCAATCCTATAAATGAAGATGGTACCAAAATTATATCATATTCTACACTTTGAATTACATTATCTAGAATAGATTTCAGATTATCTATATTTTCAACAACCTCACCCTTAATCTCAAAATCCTTACTTTTAAGATGTTCATATGCAAAGGACAATGAACTCTCATAACTCTCTTTGGATGCTTCTGTTTTGGCGGGTGGTTGTTCAGTATAGAAACAAATTACATCTATTTTTGTACCAAAATGTCTATTTAGCTCTCCTGCAACTAGAACCGCTGCTTTAGACTTAGCTGTTCCATCTATTACTACTAGCGCTTTTTCAGCAGGATCAACTTCTGGTTTAACAGAAGGCAGTAAATCTGAAAATTTCTGCATTGTCTTTTCAAGTTCTGACTTCTGTTTATCTTTATCTGGTATAGCCATCAATCACATTATTCTAAACTTGAGTAAAAAAACCTTACCATAACATTCACAATACAAAAGCGATTAAAAGGGCTTCTAGTTTCAGAAAATTGTATTTTAAGCGTTTTTTATCGTTGTATTATTCTTCCATTTATAAATACATTCAATATTTTTTCAAAAAATCTTAGTTGTTGGTCTCCTAATAGATTGTTATTCATCTCTTTATTGGTAACATCTGTTTATTAGCTTTGAAAATTATGGGTGAGACAATAACCTTTATTTTATAGAATAAACTGAATCAGCGTGATAATTAAGGTGATTTGAATGCACAAGAAATTATGGATACCCGGACCTACTGAGGTTGAAGATGATGTTTTAAAAGCACAAGCTAAACCTTTGTTTGGTCACAGAAGTAATGATTTTACTTTACTTTATGACAGTGTTTTAACACAATTACGCAAGTTTTTCAAAACTGAACAACATGTTTTAGTTCACACCGCTTCTGGTACTATCTTCATGGATATAGCTGCTAGAAATCTTGTCCGACCAGGTAAGAAAGCTCTAGCATGTATCAATGGTTCCTTCTCATCAAGGATGTATGATACTCTTGTTGATAGTGGAATAGAAACAGATAGACTAGATGTGGAATGGGGTAAAGCTATCAAACCAGAGTTAATAAAAGAAAAACTAGATGAATCTGATTACGATATTGTAACTATATGTTATAATGAAACCAGTACAGGTGTAAAAGCTGATCTTGAAGCAGTTGGTAGTTTGTTAAAGAATTATCCTGAAACTTTGCTGGTTGTTGACGCAGTTTCTTCCATGGGTGGAGATTTATTGCTTCCAGATGTATGGGGAACAGATTTGGTTTTTGCTTCCACACAGAAATGTTTTGCTTTACCTCCTGGACTCTCAGTTGTAATAGTATCTCAAGCAGCTTACGATAGAACTCGAGATGTTCCCAACAAAGGGACTTACATCAATCTTGAAAAACTGTTAGATTACTATGGAAAGAAGAAACAGACTCCTTCAACTCCAAATATCTCTCTTCTATTTGCATTTGACTATAAACTCAAACAGATGTTAGTAGAAGGAGCTGAAAATATCTATAAGAGACATAAAGCGATGGCAGATTACACCCATGAATGGGCACTAAAGCATGGTTTTGGCCTCTTTGCAGAAGATGGATACAAATCTGTAACTGTAACAACTGTTGAGAACAAATTGGAGAAGGATGTTGGAGATCTTAATAAAAAATTAGCTGAAAAAGGGTTCGTCATTGCCAATGGTTATGGTAAGCTGAAAGGACTCACTTTTAGAATTGGTCATATGGGTGATCATACTCTAGAAGGATTAAAAGAACTACTGGCAGCTATTGAAGAAATTTGGGAACTATAGGTGAAAAAAATGCCAAAAATAATTCTATCAGATAAACTAAATGAAAAAGCAGTTGAAGTTTTAAAAGATGCAGGATTCGAAGTAAATGTTGCATGGGATTTGCCCAAAGAAGAACTACCTCACATTATAGCAGATTATGACGCAATCATCGTACGTTCAGCAACCAAAGTTCGTGGATTACTTCTTGAAAAAGCAGTAAATCTCAAGGTGATTGGTAGAGCTGGAGTCGGTCTTGATAACATTGATCTTGAAACAACTATGCAACGCGGTATTAAAGTAGTTAATACACCAGCAGCAACAACAAATTCTGTAGCTGAGCTAGCTCTTACAATGGTTCTAGCTTCAACAAGAGATGTTGTTAAAGGTACATGCGAAATTAAAGGAAATCCAGAATCATACAAAACTATGAAGAAAGAGTTGTTCTCAAGAGAGATCGATGGAAAAACACTTGGTCTAATTGGTACAGGAAGAATAGGTACAAGTCTTGCAGTTAAATGTAAAGCTCTCGGAATGGGTGCAATTGGATACGATAAATTCGCTCCAGAAAATCCTGTGATTGATATGAAGGGATCAATGGAAGAAATTCTCAAAAATGCAGACTATATCAGTTTACATCTACCTCTTACTAGTGAAACCAAACATATGATCGGTAAGGATCAATTCGCTTTGATGAAACCAGGAACAGTTCTTATCAACTGTGCTAGAGGTGGAATTGTAAATGAAGAGGAAGCCTTTGAAGCTCTTCAATCTGGACAGTTAGGTCATTACTGTACTGATGTTTTTGAAAAAGAACCTCCAGCTGCAGATAATCCTCTTTTGAAGCATGAACATGTAATCATCAGTCCTCATATAGGAGCTCAAACAGCTGAAGGAAATATGAGAGCAAGTGTTCAAGCTGCAGAAAGAGTAATTGAAGCTTTCAAAGAACTCTAACCTTTTTTTCTTCTTTCTTTTTCGTAGAAAATTTTAATATTAACCAACTTATCCTAATTTCAATGAAAAGTGCATTAATCGGTTTAGGAGCAATAGGAACTGTAATAGCTGCAGATTTAGCTAAAAATGATTTTCCTTTGTATGTTGTATGTAAACATCAAGAAGTATTGGATCTTGTAAGATCACGCGGTTTGAAAGTTACAGGGATTAGCGGAGAATATATAGTAAAAGAAAATCTTACTCCTGTTTTACAAATTGAAGACTTACCTGATGATCTGGATTTGGTTTTCATAGTAACAAAACTTAACCATCTAGAAGATGCATTAAAGAGAATCAAACCAAAACTAAGTAAAGATTTCACTCTTGTTACAATGACTAATGGTATGATAGAAGAGAAATTAAGTGAAAGCCTAAATCCTGAAAATCTTGTTGGTTGTGTTGTTAGCTTTGGTGCATCAAAAAAAGGTCCAGCTGAATCCAATAAAACATCACTAGGTGAGATGGTTTATGGACGAATGGATGGTCAGAAACAGAAAAATGATGACGAAATCATTGAAAAGCTGTCTTTTACAGTCCCAACAAAATGGTCTAACAACATTTTGAACGACAAGTTTTCAAAACTTCTGATTAACTTATCTGTGGCTTCTTTTGGAGTAATAAGTGGTATGACATTAGGTGCAATGCTTCAAAGGAAGATAACTAGAATCGCTTTCTTAACCATAATCACCGAAGGAATTCAAGTAGCTAATGCTAAGAATATCAAATTGCAGAAACTTAACAATTTGAGTTTTTACTCTTTAGCAATTAGTAAAAAAGAGCTTCATGGTTTCTCATTTAGCTATTTCTTTAAACAGTCTATCATCAAAATTATTGGTAGGAAATATAAGAACCTGAAATCCTCAAGTCTTCAATCAATTGAGTGGGGAAGAAAATCTGAAATAGATTATCTTAATGGTTATCTAGTTCAAGAAGGAAAAAGATTAGGTATAGACACTCCTTTGAACAAATATCTTCTGGAAACTGTTCATGAAATCGAAGAAGGAAAGAAAAAGCCTTCATTTGAAGGTTTAGAGGATTTAGAAAGAAAAACAAAAGAAATATGGGGTTTGAAATAACCTCATATCAAATACATCTATCTACAGCTGATGACCCCTTATCTTCATATTCAGCTTTAGAAACCCAGAATTTCCTCTCCTCAAATAGTTTCATACCTGATAGAATTGATCCTCCTATCCATGCTGAAATTAATCTGTCAGGTTTTGCTGTTGCATTGAATACTATATTGTCAGGAATCTTCGATTTAAGATCTTGATAAAATCTCTTACTAAAACCCTCATACAATGTCCCCCCACCCACTAGCAAGATGTTAGAATATAGACTCTTAGCTAATCCCTTATCACACTTCTGAATAGATTCAATAACAGCATCAGCAAGGTCTCCAGGCTTGTTCAAGATACTAAGAGGTTCATTTTCGAAGAGAATCTCTGGTGCAAGGTATCGAATTTCATCTAGTTTGATGTGAATATCATGAACAACATTAACTGATCTTGCATACTTATCAGATTCTTTACGTTTCTTCATTTCACATTTAACATCATCTGCAATATAGCAAAATTCTTCTGAAGCTAATCGAGTGTTTTTTTGAACTTGATAATCTACATGATATGATTTGGGGGTTTTTAATCCGACTTTAGTGATAAACTCTTTAACTTGATTAACAACATCCACCCCTCCTCTTTCACGAATACTTAAACCATGAGAAATAATAAATCCCTCATAAATTGGTACTATTCTTGTTGAATTAGCACCAATTCCAACAACCACTCCTGTCACTTGATTATCTGCATAAAGTGAGAGTAACTCACCTACAGAGAAATATACTTTAGGGGTTTTGAAAACATTAAAGAAGACTTCAGCCATAGCTCTTCGGTTTGAGGATGCTGTTTCAAAACCATTGACATACTCGGTTTTTTTCTCTTTCCTGAGATGCTGTTTAGCTTTTTCAGGTAAAGAACTATTATTTATTACATCCAATCTGCCTTTTAGGAAATCAGAATAATTTGCATTATGATATTTTTCGATAACCCAAACAGCTGTTTTCGAAGATTTGACTTTGAGTTTTTCAAATATGTGCGTGAGAAATATTTCAAAAACGTCCTTATTCAATTCCTCTCTATTTTCTACAATATTAAATATTCTGTGTTTCTTCTTTATCTTAACAGTAGTTTCAGTTTTTTCTGCTAGTTGAATAAACGACTCTCCTGACTCATTATAATAAACAACAGAATCAAAAATGAATCTTGGAATCTTCTCACCAGTAAAACCAACTTTAGTAAGCGAAAAACCTGGATCCAAGACTAGACTTTGTGGATTGGTTATTCTATCAACTAGATTGAAAGCATCAGTTGGAAATTCATGAATAGTCACCATCTTCTTCAAATCATATTCTTTAAGCATTTCAGAACATTCATCACAATAATAGCCTACAGCTATCCATTTTCTCTTCTCTGTGCCTTTACGGATATAAAGACGATGCATAATTTTTCCACAATGTCTTGGTTTAGACTTTGAATTATCTGATGTCATTTTCAAATAATATTATTTTTCCAAATTAATAAGGATTTATGAAGATATATCGTTGTTCTGGTATATCGTTCTATCATGGTATATCGTAACTTCTTATTGTGCAAAATAACATATATGAAAAAAATGAGCATTTTGTAAAACATATTCTAATAAATAAATTAAAATAGAGTTCTTGTTGAGCTAGTTTGATTACAATGGTAGATATCAGACCATTTAAGGCTATTAGATACACAGAAAAAGCAGGGGACATTGAAAAATTAATTGTTCAACCCTATGATAAGATAGATGCAGAGATGCAACTGAAATATTATGATCAATCAGACTACAATTATTGTAGATTAACATTACCTAGTGAAGAAAACCGTTATGAAGTTGCTAAACAACGTCTGGAAAAATGGTTGCTAGAAAAAATTCTAGAAAAAGATGAAATTCCAGGTCTTTATGTATATTATCAAGAATATGAGTTGTTTGGTAACAAATATATCAGAAAAGGGTTCATTGGTGCTTTACGATTACATCCATTTAACGAGAAGATAGTTTTACCTCATGAAAAGACTCACAAAGGTCCAAAGATAGATAGATTGAATATGCTCAAAACAACAAAGCACACTCTTGAAACTGGATTTATACTTTATTCTGACCCTGATAAGAAGACAATAAACTTGTTTGATGAGATATCTCAAGAGCCACCTTTGATTAATGCTAAAGATGATTTAGGTGTTCTTAATCGCATTTGGAAACTTACTGACCGCGTTCATATTAAGATTGTACAAGATGTATTCCAAGATCAACAATTAGTCATAGCTGATGGACACCATCGTTATGAAACAGCTGTAACCTATAGAGATATGAGACGTAGTGCTGCTGGATCATGGAGTGAGGATGACGTTCCTGAGTTTAGAATGACTTATCTTGTTCCTGTTGAAGATGAAGGTCTAGTTATTCTTGCTACCCATCGCTGTTTAGCTAAAGTTAAAGTTTCTGAAGAGAAAATGAATGAACTCAAAGTATTCTTTGACATGAATGAAATTCTAAAAACAGATATTCCTAAGTTTCTTAAAGAGAATAAGGATAAACATACTTTTGTCTTTTACCAAGATGGAAGAGCTACATCTTTAATCTTGAAGGATGCTTCTTCAATTAACAGATATGTTGGAGATGCAAGTGATGACTTCAAAGCTCTTGATGTCGTTATACTCAGAGATATGATCTTCCATGGTATAATGGAATTAGGTGAGTTACACATCGATGATGATATCTTCTATGAAAGATGGTGGCAAGAAGCTGTAGAAGAAGTTGATAACGGAACCTATCAAGCTGCTTTCATTCTCAATCCTACAAGTGCAGATCAAGTTCTAAAAGTTGCAAAGAATGGAGAAAGAATGCCTCAGAAAGCTACAGATTTCTATCCAAAAATGATAAGTGGTTTTACAATGTTAAGTTTAGAAGAAGGGGAAAAACTCCTCTAACTTCTTTTATTGTTTCTTTTTGATGACGCAACTGCATCATCTGCCTAGTTCAGCTTCAACTAATCCTACAATCTCTCCAACAATATTGAACTCTTTGAAGATGTTTTTAGGGAGAGAGATATCAAATTCGTTCTCTATTCTTTTTCGCAACTCCACTAAGTCATCTTCATTCATTTTTAGTTCATCTTCAAAATATGTGTTAAATGTAACAACATATCTTTTGACATTAGCTACTTCTACAATAATTTTCCTTAAACGATGAAATATACTTGAATACACATTTATCACCTACATTATTTTATCAACAAACAACTTCAATGGATCATCTATAGTCTCAGATTTTCTGACTGCAATCACCATTTTATCGATACCTACATTTTCTAATGTATCCATCTTTTCTTTTATATCTTCTGGAAAACCTATGAATTGGTTGCGTAAAATATCTTCCTTTGTTGGTTTCTTATCTTCTGGTGCCCTTTCTATTATCGTTTGAACTAGTTTATCTAATTCTTCTTGGTCTTTTACGATGTTTATTACTCCAAAATAAGATATTTCGAAAGTATTAGGATCTCTCTTATATTTCGTTAAGTGTCCTTTAATGACTTCAATCGATTTTGGAAGATCATCTGGTTTAACATACGGAAGATTGATCCCATCAGCTTCTCTACAAGCAATCTCGGTCATCCTTTTTCCTGTAGTGCCAAGAACAATCTGAGGGTATGGTTTCTGAACTGGCTTAGGATAATTTCTATTATTTTCAAGTGTCCAGAACTTGCCTTTGAAATCAGTTGAGTCCTCGGTGAACAATTTCTTGTAAATTGTCAAAGATTCTTCCAATTCATCTACTCGCTGTTTTCCATTAGAAAAGGGGATACTGTAAGCTTTATACTCTTCTTCATACCAACCAGCTCCTAACCAAAGCAAAGCTCTACCATTCGAGATATGATCTAATGTACTTATCATCTTAGCCAAGTATGCAGGATTTCTGAAGGAATTACACAAAACAATATGGCCTAATTTGATCTTCTTGGTTTCTACAGCTAAAGCGCTCATAAGCATTAGAGCTTCAAGATATGGTTCTTTCTTATCTTGCTTTTCATCAAACCCAATCAGATGATCATTTACATGGGCTGATTCAAAACCCATTCCCTCAGCTCTTTTGGTGAGTTCACTTATTTTAGGATAGTTAAGTTCAGTTCTTACATAATATCCGTATCGCATGTTTTAACATATCTGGTTGCTTTTTAATTGTTAGCTTCAAACTATATTTCACCATTTTTATTCTTTTACAAAAATTAGATGAGTTTTTCAAGAAAATTCCTTATATCTTCTGCAAAGGTTTTATGAGACTCTTGTGTTATATTCTGTAATTTCCCCCACTCCGTAATCTTTTGTGAGATAAATTCTTCAATATCATTTCTTTTCTCAAATAAGAAATAATATTCTCTTGGGAAAAAGAATAAGATCATAGAAGGTTGCATCCCTTTTAATCTCGGATCTTTAGCTTCATCATCTTTTATTCTGAAGAGATAAGTTTCCATTAAATATTCTGTCTTATCTAAAACTGGAAAAGGTCCAAAAAGTCCTTCTTGATCCTCGAATCCTTGCATAACTCCGCTGAAAATATAGACTGTTAATTGGACAACTATTTCTTCTAGATTTTCACTTTTAGCAAAATCAAGATTGTCAGTAGAGATAACTTCTCCGCCAGTCTCACCAAACTTTACAAATGAAACTTGAAGGGATTGGCTTATTTCTTCTATAGGTGTACTAGAAAGAACTTTTGCTTTATCTAATAGACTAACATTGGTTATTATTTCTATGAATTTATCGATCTCTTGATTCTCATTTTTAACTGGAAGGAATTGTATTTCTATGAAAATATCTTCTCCATTAGGACCTAGTGTTTTTCTAAAAACTTTATGTGATTTACCATCTTTGAAACCAATAGTTGCTGGACAGTCATTGCAAGGTTCATCCCCTTTACCCGGTAGATAATGCCATCTGTTGAAGCAATGCCTGGTAATATATGACCCAACTAAATCTTTTACAGCTTCATTCTCATAGAGTATTTCTCGATCTATAGTTTGAACTGAAACACCAAAAGGAAATTCATCCAATATCCATTGGTAGCTACCTTCCTTTACTAAATCGTCAATATTCTGTTTTGAACCTTGTCCATTCATCCCAAGCCCAAATCTACGAATTTTACTAATAAGATTTTGTATACTGCAATTTTAGTTAAAAGCTATAAATTAAACATATTAATTAGAGTTTATTTTTGAATACAATGAATTATAGCGAATCTATTGAACAAGAGCGAATGAAAAAGGATAACTATTTCAAAAATCAGCATTACTCACCTTTGACAGAAGAACAATCAGCTAAGTTCTCAAGTCTGGACTATTTTGGAGTTAAAGAAGATTTGAAATTTACAGTTGAGTTGAAGGAGTATTCACAAAAACAAGAAGTAGACATAAGAACATCAACTGGGGTGCTTCAAACCTACATCCGCCATGGTTATATTGCATTTGAGATTGATGGTGTGATTTCAAGTTTAACTGTTTATTTACAACCAAATTCTGACTATTTATTTGTTCCATTTAAAGATAAAACAAGCGGTACAGAATCCTATGGAGCAGGTAGATATATTGAACTTGAGAAGAATGGAAAGGATCAATATGTTCTTGACTTCAATTCTGCTTATAACCCCTATTGTGCTTACAATGATCAATGGACTTGCCCGTTGACACCTTTTGAAAATATCTTGAAAGTAGAGATAAAAGCTGGGGAAAAATCTTTCGGTAGAAACTAATTCCTTGACTTAAAATTCTTCAATAATCTTTAAAACTGATATTATTTCTCTTATATTGAATTCAATGAGTAATTTGAGAAAACAAAGGAAACTTTTCCCAAAAAAGTTTCGTAAAATTAGAAGTATTTTTACCCCAAATATTCTAATTATAATTGTTCTCTCAGCACTTTTATTCATTTTTGCTCTCTATTTCACAACAGAAATTGCTAGTTGGATTCAAAGTTATATTGGTCCATTTGATGATTTGTTATACTTTGATTATACATGGACTAATCCATCGGATGAATCCGTTACCTGGTATTTTGAAGTTTACAGAGACGCATCTTATTATTATACTGAATTTTTAGATGCATTTATTGATTGGTGGAACCCTTATGGAAGATACGAAGGTACTCCATTGGATTATTATCTCTATGGACCTATGTTTATCTATGGATTATATTTTACTTTTCTGCTTCTAAATCTATCTTATCCAGGAGCATCTAGAGCGTTTTTAGTCAATAGTGCTGTTAAATGGACTGCTGTTAATTTTGAGGGACTTTCAGCTGTTATGATTTATCTCATCATCATCAATTTCTCTTCACTAAAAGATACCAAAGTGAAAAGACACATCCTTGGTTTAATCGGTGCAATAGCGTATGTTTTCATGCCTATTAATCTTCTATATGTCGATGCTTATTATTTCAACATCCCTCAGATGACATTCTTCACCTTACTAACATTGTTTTTATTCATGAAAAAGAAATACAAACTATCCGCTTACTCTCTTACCATAGCATGGTTGACAAAACAGATGCCCTTGTTTATGCTTATTCCTTTGTTCTCTTATATCTGGAAAAAGTATGATATCAAGAAAGCATTTAAGGAATTTTTGAGACCATTTCTAGTATCTTTTCTGATCTTTTCGATACCTTGGATTTTCCTTACTCCACATCTTTACATAGGAAGAATCTTTGCAGCTGGTAGGCCTCTCTGGTATGTAGATAATACTGCTGCAAGTTTAAAACATGGTGTAACTTTTGCGAATACGATTCTTTATTGGGGAGCTGAAGGATTAGCTAATTTCTATATGTGGGTGAGCATACCTATGCTCCCTTTCATTCTGTTCTATGGTTTCGGATTATTCCTAGGACACTTTAACGCTAAGAAATTAAGCTCTGATGATAGCACCTTTATCTATTACATTACTTGGATTTTTTTCATTGTCCACGTTTTCATTTCAAGGGGGATCTACAAATACTATAATGCTTTTCTCAACCCATTTCTCGTAATTACAAGTGTAATTCTCATTACCAACTCTATTAATAAATTCCAAGCATGTTTACTAAGAAGAAAAAAAGGTACAAATGAAGAAGTAAATACTTCTTCCAAAACTATGTTCCAACAATTTTTATGGCTTACGCTTACTATTCTATTATTGCTTGTTTTAATTGCTGCAATATATGCATATAACTGGTCACTTATGATTACAATTCGATATCTGCATCCTGCATTCCTGTTGGGTGTAGTAATACTGATTTCTCCATTAATTCCTGTTTCATATTACAAGGCTGTTTTCAAAAAAGAGAATTATAAAAATCTCAAAGAGGACTTCAAGGAATTTTTCAAATATATCAAAACTAGCACTATAAGCTTCTATCGCAGAATAAAGGGATTATTCAAAAAACAAGAATTAGTATCACAGACAGAAGAAGAAAATCTTGATTAACCTTTGAAATTTCCTTCCTCGTCAAAATATTTTCCTTTTCTAAAACCAGCGGTCATAAATCTCCAGAAAGCTTTGAATGAATTTAAGTAATTAATTTTGGCTTTGCTTTTTTCTACTGCTCTCATCTTTTTCACTAGAAACTTAGCAACATTCTCAGGTCTACTTGCTAGTATATTGAAGATTGAAACTGCTTGTGGAGGTACATTAGTTGTAATCATATCTGTTAGTACAATACCTGGGCTAACATGGTTAACCAAGACTCCTGTTCCTTTAAGTTCCCCTGCAAGGGATTTTGTTAACTGTGGAATTGACCCCTTAGATGCTCCATAAGCTGCCAAATTAGGTGATGCCATTCCGTTAGACCCCATACCAGCTAGGTTGAAGATTTTGCCATGCTTTTGTTCAGTCATAACCTTGATAGCTTCTTTGGAACCATATAATGTTCCAAGCATGTTAGTTTCTATTATTTGCTTAAGTGTTCCATCATCCCAGTCTTGTAGTGGTTGATATTCAAATCCACTAGTTCCAGCATTATTGACCCATATATCAATAACACCTAAAGCATCAACAGTGGATTTTGCTAGATTTTCAAGATCTGTTGGTTGGGTCACATCACATTTGAATCCTAGAATTTTGGATTCAGGAAATTCTGATTCTAGTACTTTAACAACATCATTTACTCGGTCGATTTTACGAGAAGAGATTACGATATCATCACCATATCTTAGAAACTCTTTTGCTAAAGCAAATCCAATACCTTGAGTACTACCTGTAATAACAACTATCATTATTCATCCTTACTCCTTTATCTTTTAATCTTCATGTTTACATTTCCTAGATGCGATTTTAGCAGCTACTGCACCAGCACTTACACCAGCATCTATATTCACAACTGCTACACCTAGGGAGCATGTTTGCAGCATACTCATCAGAGCTGTTTGGCCTTTTCCACCAAATCCATATCCTGTTGAGATAGGTAATCCTATGATGGGGATATCAACTAATCCGGCAATAACGGTTGGTAGAGCTCCTTCCATACCTGCTGCAACAATTAAAACGTCAACATCCTTCTCAATTAGTTCCTTTAGGGGTTGAAAGAGCCTATGAATTCCAGCAACACCTACATCATTGATTAGATAAACCTCACATCCCATCATTTCAGCTATAGCTTTTGCTTCTTCTGCTATATGTAGATCTGAAGTGCCAGCTGTAATAATACCTATTCTCCCCTCATGTTTTTTTAGAATGTGATTTTTATGTCTGAGTCTACAGAAATGATTGTTAGTTCCATATTCAATTTCATATTCTTGCTCAAGATTCTTAATCAATTCAATATGTTCATTTTTTGTTCTAGATACTAGCACAATAGGTTTCTTAGAGAGTACTTTCTCTACAATTTCAATAACCATCTCAGGACTCTTTGTTTCAGCTAAAATTACTTCAGGGATCCCAGTTCTTCTCTCTCTAAAAACGTCATAATTTGCGATTTCACTAACTTCTTCGATTTGAACTGAAGAAAGAGCTTTATCAGCTTCTTCCAAAGAAATTTCTTGATTAACTAATCTTTCTAGAATTTCTCTTCTACTCACAAAACTCATCTCCCATATTATAGAAGTTGATAAGTTTGTTTTCTAAATCAACTAAAGGAATATTTGTTTCTTCATGGATAGTAATCATATCATCGAATTCAGGTTTTGCACCTATCACTTTCCCATCAAGAATTCTTTCTTTGAATCTACATTTGAATTTCTTTTTCTCAATGAAAAATTCTCTTGTAATTACTCTCCTCTCCAATTCGTATCTAGCAAATCTACTCTCTCTCACTCCTAAAGTTCCCAATTCTTGCATGATTATTTTAGCGAGTTCAGATGAATTGTCTTCATCACAAATAACTCTAAGTGCATAAGCTGGACGATTTTTCTTCATAAACAAAGAATAGTATGAGACATCGAGAGCATGATTAGCATAGAGTTTCTTCATCACCCCTCCTAGTAATTCACCAGTTACATCATCTAAATGAGTTTCAAGCATCATAAGATAATTTTTAGTACTGTCATCTTCAAATTCTGCGCTCATTACTCTAATTACATTAGATCTATTCTCTAAATCTTTGTTCCCAGCACCATAACCTATTTTATCGATTTTAACAGGTGGCAATGATTGGAGTTTCTTTGTCACTAGGTTAGTTAATATCGCTGCTCCTGTAGGAGTTAGTAACTCTCCATCAACTTCATCACTGAAAAATGGATATTCTTTAGCTTTCAAAATCTCCAAAACAGCTGGAGGAGGTACTGCCATTTTCCCGTGTGAAAAAGTTACAAATCCGCTTCCAACATTAACAGGTAATCCTATGAATATTCGCTCAAGAGCGTTATTCCTTTCTAATAGCAAAACGGTACCTATGATATCCAATATTGTGTCTAAACTAGCAGTTTCATGTAGGTGAAGTTCCTCAATGTCCTCACCATGAACCTTAGACTCAGCTTCAAAGAGAGTCATAAGCATTTTTTCTGCTAATTTCTTAGCTTTATCAGAGATTTCTAGTTCCTCTAAAACCATCTTACAATAAATCATTAGATCCTTTGCATGTTTCTTTTCAATGTCATTTTCTATAGAAATAGAAAGATGAGTAGAATGAATACTTTTCTTATTGATTTTCTGCGGATCAACAGACATATTTGCTTTGAACTTCTTATTTATGAGTTCTACAAGTTCATTCAATGAGTTCTTATCTTCAAACAAATCTAGAAAGACTGAAAGAAACATATCCCCTGAACTACCTGCATTTCTCGGATCTATAATAATCGCTTTAGTTATTTTCAACACCTTCTATGTTAATATTCATTGACCCTTGTTTGTAACCACTGATGTCAAGGGTTATGTATGAAAATCCTAATTCTTTTAAGTTTTCTTTGATGGAGTTTCGAATCTGAATATCGAAAAATTTCTCAAAATCTTCAGCTGATACCTCAATTCTAGCTATTTCTCCATGGTCCCTTACTCGTAAAACAGAAACTGGAATAGCATCCTTAATTATTTTTTCAGCTGCTTCGATTTTTTCTAGTTTTCCTTCTGTTATCATATGACCATATGGTATTCTTGTTGCTAAGCAGGTTGTTGCTGGTTTTTCAGCAATATCCAAACTTAAGATTTGAGCTAATCCTCTGATCTCGCTTTTAGAAATTTGAAATTCAAGAAACGGGCTGTTCACTTTTAACTCCTTGATAGCATCTAAACCAGGTCTGTAATCAGATAAGTCAGTTGTATTCGATCCTTCAATGATAATATCTGGTTTAAAGTTCTTAGATTCTTCAATAATGCTTTCAAAAATCAGTTTCTTACAATAGTAGCACCTTCTTTCATCATTATTAACAACTTTAGGATGCTGTAGAGGATCAAGTTGAAGTACTTTGAATTGAATATTCCTTGCTTCGAGATATTCTACTGCAAAATCCTGTTCATCTTGTGGAACAAGACTAGATTTGACAGTAATTGCATGAACTTCTTTTGCATTCTGCATTGCAAACTCCAGTAAGACTGTGCTATCTAGTCCTCCTGAATATGCGATTACTACTTTTTTGTTCTTAAAGTAATTACTAAGATTCTCAATATGATTATTAATCATTTCAGATTGCCTTTTTCATGGGTATATAATAATAATTCAGTTTGAACAAAAATTATTCACAGAATCAAGATTATATTGTATTATTTTTTCATTCCATTTGATAAAGTAGATTTTTTTAAAATTCACAACATTTTTTTATAAGTAAAACAATGTACAAGCATGAGAAGTAAAAAGTTGTATCTATCTTCAACATTTACAGTTTTGAGCATCTTGCTCTGCTTAGGAATTTTTAGCACAAATCAAATTCCAACAGTTACGGCAATTAACTATGAGAATTCTTTCCACCACTCACATATTCAATCAACAGGAGCTTGGGAAATAACCCAGGGTTCCAAAGAAATCACAGTTGCTATAATCGATTCTGGTATTGATTTTGGCCATCCTGATATTAATGGATCAGCCTGGATAAATACAGGGGAAGTTTTCAACAACTCAATTGATGATGACGGTAATGGCTATGTAGATGATATATACGGTTGGGATTTTGTCTCAAACGATAGCATACCTGGACCAGAAATTGATGATCCAATTCATTGGCACGCAACTTTCATTGCTGGAATTATTGCTGCACCAAAAGACGATTTGGGAATAGTTGGTGTTGCACCCAATGTTACCGTTATGGATCTCCGAATTCTTCTATCAAATAATTACAATGGTGTAACTTATGAGGAATTTGGTGATGCTATCCGATATGCTGTAGATAATGGGGCAGATGTGATCAATTTGAGTCTCCACTATTACGCTGATTCTACTGACTATTACGATGATATACTCTACGCTATTAGTCAAAATGTTCCTGTAGTCTCTGTAACCGGAAACACAGATCTACCTTTAGGAGGGCAAGAATATCCATCATATCCAGGAGCATATGATGAAGTAATTTCTGTTGGAGCTACAAATATTAACAAACTAAAAGCAGATTACAGTAATTATGGATCATGGACAGACATAGTTGCACCTGTTGGAGATGAAAACTCTGTAAACATAAGGAGTTGTGCTCCTCCAGATCAATACTGGACTGGATGGGGAACCTCTTTTGCTGCACCTCAAGTAGCAGCTGTAATTGCATTAATGAGATCACTTAACCACTCGCTCACTGTTGATGAGATTAAACATATCCTATACGAGTCAGCAACTGATCTTGGAGATCCAGGTAAAGACATCTATTTCGGACATGGACTTCTCAATGCTTCAAAAGCTGTTAGAGCTGTTTTGGATCCATCGATATTAATAACCCCTACTCCTACTGATGATTCAAGTTTCTTTGCCTATTCGACACTGATACTTTTTGTCAGTTCTTCTGTTATAGTTTTAAAAAGAAAAAGAAAGAGAGTATGACATGAATTTTGTACAAATTCTTTAGAAATGCATTAAGCACATCATGGGGACGTCACATCCCCTCCTACCCCGTTCACCTTGTTCAGAGACAAAGCTTTCGGATCGCTTTTGGTTGTGTT
>JAAFKJ010000005.1 GCA_021399395.1 Candidatus Heimdallarchaeota archaeon | reverse complement strand
TCAAGCAACGTGACTACAGTCCCCAGTGGGAGGTGGTCTCATAGGCTGCTTAAGCGGTAAACCCTAGTCCTATTACTTTGAGCCGTTTTTCCTATAAAAGCTCCCGTAATATCTTACTTTCAGTTATGTTTTAAGCTGATTTTTCGTAAGTTTAATATGACTACATGACAAATTTTCTTCATAATTAAAGGACCTTTTCCTTCTCTTCTTTCACAATTCGAATGAATTCGGGAATAATTTCCATTATATCTCCAACAATCCCAAAATCAGCAACATCGAAAATTGTTGCATTAGGGTCTTTGTTAATCGCTACCACGGCATCTGAAGATGTCATACCAACAAGATGCTGAATGGCTCCTGAAATACCGAGAGCAAAATACAATGTGGGAGCAACAGTTTTACCAGATTGGCCTACCTGTTGGGGGTGAGGAATCCATCCTAAATCAACCAAAGCTCTTGATCCTGAAACAGTTCCGTTAATTACTTTTGCCATTTCTTGTATCATTTCAAGATTTTCTTTGCTGCCAATTCCTCTTCCAGCAGAGACTAATATATTAGCTTCTTCGATATTTATTCCTTCATCTTCAGATGGAATCTCCTCAATAATTTTGGTTCTAATACTGATTGGCTTGAGGTTAACTTCAACCTCTTGGGTTTTTCCAGTTTTGCTTGTATCTGGTTTAGGTTTTGGAAAAACACCTGGACGTACAGTAGACATTTGAGGTCTTGTATATGGTGAAAGTATGGATGCCATAATATTACCTCCAAAAGCTGGACGAGTCTGAACTAATTGTCTTGAACTATTAATGTCTAAGCCTGTACAATCAGCTGTAAGTCCTAAAGCTAAACGACCTGCAATTCGAGGAGCAAGATCTCTGCCATTTGGTGTGGCACCATAAAGAACTACAGAAGGCTTTTCAGTTGAGATTATGCTTGCGATAACATTGGTAAACCCGTCAGTAGAGTAGTGGTCTAATAATTCGTGTTCGCAGAGGTAAACTGTATCTGCGCCGTGATGAAATAATTCTGGTATGAGGTGCTTGACATCTTTTCCTGGTAGTATAACTGCTAAAGACTCTCCTAATTTATTTGCAACATCCTTACCTTTCCCTAGAAGTTCGAGAACAACATTCTTGATTTTAATCTCTCCTCCTTTTCGTTCCCATTCTCCCCAGATGAATACGTTCTTGAATTGTGCTATTTCCTCTTCAGAAATAGCTTTTCTTTCAATACTCAAAGCATTTTCAGGACACGCATTTACACAAGTGCCACATAGAGTACAACCATCTAGCACTTTAGCTTTCTTTGTTTCGGGAACAACTACAATAGTTCCGAATGGGCAGACTCTTTCACAGATTTTACATCCAATACATAAATCTAAATCTACTTCTAGCATATAATCACATCCTCAAAAAACCGTTCACCTTAAGATATTCGAACAGTTTCCTCGCAGCTACCTTAGGATCACTGCCATCAACTATTTCTCCCCCGGTCTTTGAAGGAGGAGCAAATATTTTATCAACTTGGGTAGGTGATGCACTCAAACCAATCTTTTCTTCATCAATATTCAAGTCATCAGCACTAAAAACTTCTAAAGGTTTCTTCCTAGCATCTAAAACAGCTCTCATGGAGGGAATTCTTCGAATATTGTTTCCTTTACTCATAGTAACTAATGCTGGCATTCTTGCAGAAAGTATTTGGTAACCGGTTTCAACCTCTCTTTTCACTTCAACACGTTTGTTATTGATTTTGACATCCACGCCATAAGTTATCTGAGGAACACCAAGTTGTTCTGCAATCTCAGCAGGAACTTGAGCAGTATCACCATCTATAGCTTGTTTTCCTGCCAAAATCAAATCAAATTCGGGTACGAGGTTTGCTACTCCTTCCTTTATTGCTGTGGAAGTCGCCCACACATCAGAACCAGCAAACTTGCGATCGGAAAGTAGGTATCCTTTATCAGCACCTAACTCTAAACATCTTAGTAATGCCATTTTAGCTTGAGGTGGCCCCATACTGATGGCAATAACCTCAATTTCCAGTTCAGGATAATCTACTTTTAGTTTAGCTGCTTGGTCTAAAGCATATTCGCAGTAAGGGTTGAGTATAGAAGTTACTCCTTCACGAATTAAAGTTCCAGTTTCTGGATCCACGGCGACTTTATCTGCCTCAGGAACTTGTTTGGCTAATACGACTATTTTCATTATGATTTCTCCTCCACAAATATATTTCCTGCATTGAAAACATTGTCTGGGTCTAAACTATTTTTAACTGCCCGCATTTGATTTACTCCTTCAACACCATACATGATTTCGAGGTATTCGTGTTTAATTTTACCAATACCATGCTCAGCTGAAACAGAACCACCAAATTCAACAGCTTTCTTGGCAAATTTCTTGTAAAGCTGCTTACCTAATTCTAAATCATTCATGTCTCTTGGGAGTATGTTGACATGAACGTGATTGTCTCCTATATGCCCCCATACCACATATTCTAAACCTGCTTCTGTTAACGTAGCATGGTAAAATTCCATCATATCAGCTAAATGTTGATCTTCAACTGACATATCAGTACCTAGTTTGTGTATAGACGGATATTGCTTCTTCCTATCAGCAATTATATTATTTACAATCTCTGGAACAGCATGTCTGAAATGCTTAAAACGATCAATTTCTCTTTCCTCATAAGCGCTCCATGTGTCTTCAAGAGAAGAGTTACTCTCCTTTAATATTTGTTCTATTTCTGTGAAATAGTCTACTAAATACTCTTCAGAATAGAATACATCGAAAGAAATAGCAGTTTTAATATCCTCTCTAATAGGTGGCATATTAACAAATTTTGGATCTTCCTTTTGTTTGTTTCTTAACAGTGTTAATGCATTATTATCAAAATACTCAATGAAATCAGGTTTAAGTTTTTCACTTGAACGAATTTTTTTGACGAAGTTAATTGCATCCTTTTCGTTAACAAAAAATGCTACATTGGACATGTGTGGATTATATTCTTTTATCCAGATGTCAGCTTCAGTAATAACACCGAAAATTCCTTCAGAACCTATAAAGAGATCAATGAGATCCATGTCTGGTTCAGCAAATAAACCTGCAGCATTTTTAGCTATGGGCATTTCATAGTTAGGAATTTCAATGATGTGATCTTTACCTCCAGATTGAATTATGAACCTGCCATCCTTAGCCTTATACTTTCCACGTGGGATTTCCAGTACTTCTCCTGTTGCAAGAATGACTCTTAATCGTTTTATCCAATCTCTAGTTGCCCCATATTTGAACGTGCGCGCTCCTGAAGCATTAGCACCGATTGTTCCTCCAATCGATGCTGTCATCTCAGTTGGATCAACAGGATAATGATATGCACAATCCTCGCAGAATTGTTGAACATAATTTTCCTCTTTTGGAATGCTTTGACTTACAATGAATTTCTTAGTCTTTACAAAATCATTTATCTCGTTCAAAGAGATTGCAGGTTGGACACGTACAAACCATCTCTTTTCATCTTCATCTAAACCAATACCAATTATCTTATCCATTTTCTCCAAAGCTATGACGGCTCCTCCAAATGGAACAGCGCTTCCTACAATTCCGGTTCGAGCTGCAGAAATAGTGATCTTTTGCTTTTCTTCTCTCATTTTCTTAATTATGGTGGATATCTCTTGTTCTGTGTTTGGGAAGAACAACCATTCAGCTTTTCCACCACTAATTTTAGATTCATCAACAAGATAACTAGGATAGGAATCAGTTATTATTATTTCTCCTTGAATTGAGCGAATTTCCTCAAAGGGGATTTCTTCTAATTCTAAGGCTTTTATTATATTTTCAGACACTGAAGAACCTCTCCAAATATATTTTAAATGCTAAAAAAGCGTGATAGGAGATATATAAAAAAGTAATTACTTGTGCAAGAATCCATTTTACAGTACAATATCTTTAAATTTAGAAGCTATATTTAAAGAAATAATGATAGAGATTGAAGTAATTTATGGTACAGAGTGGTGTGGAGATTGTGTAAGGTCAAAGAAACTATTAAAAGAAAACAAAATTCCTTGCAAATGGATAGATATAGACTCCGATGAAGAAGCAAAGAAGAGAGCAGCAGAATTAAACGGTGGAAAATGGCGAGTTCCAACAATTGTATTCTCAGATGGTTCTATCTTAATTGAGCCATCGGATGAAGAATTGGGTAGAAAATTAGAACTTTAGACCATCAAGAACACAATACTTGTGACTATGAGAAGTGGATTTGAAAAAGAAGAGGAATTTTTCCTCGATAAGGCTATTTTCTTTTGATAAACAGCGCTGTTAAACCAACAATAGCTAGAATGCTTGCAAAAAACAATAAATTACTTTCATCTGTGTTAGTAGTGTATTTCTGTGGATATTGATCAAAAGATTCTGCAGAACCATCTATATCATAGTTTCCTTCTCCATTATAATCATCCCATGAATTGCCTTGTTGATGTAAAGTTTCATACCATTGGTTGTTGCTTCCTCCATCATATCCTTGACTGCCTGTGTCTCCAGTAACGACGCCACCATCGATTTCATAAGTTGGTTTATTGGAATTATTAACAAAGATGTTATTGTAAATCAAGTTATACGAACTTGTGTCTCCAACAATGGCTAGTCCGTGTTGATTACTGTTGCGAATGTCATTGTCAGTTATGGTGTTGAAACTGGAATAACGTATATTGATCCCTTGATAATAACTTAGCAATATGTTATTACCTTTGATAGTAGTGTCATCAGCTAAGTTTACATGAATCCCTTGCATAAATCCTGAGATGGTGTTATTTTCAATCAATACTTGATCAGCACCTACTCCAATTCCTCCCCCATTGGTGGTACTACATGTTATTGTGTTGTTAACTATCTTTGCAGTTCCAACAGCTACTGTATCTTGAATGTAGATCCCGATATGTTTGGATACTATTTCACAATTTTGAATAACAAAATGAACATCTGTACCACCCACTACAATAGCTGAATCTAATTCACCTGTTGAAACGACTCGTAAGTTTTCGATAGTGTATGGGTTTGAAGAAGATCCATTTCCTGAAAAACCTAGGACGACAAAATCATCATTAGAATTAATGAATATGGGGAAAGACTCTGTCATGGAAAACCTGAGGTTCGATGTTTGTTCAATTTCTGCAAATGCAACATTCTCCGTCATAATCAAAGAATAGCAGAAAATTAGACTCAAGATTATCGTGAATACTTTCTTCTTATTTAAAACTGCCATGTTTTAGTAGATTCAAAGGTATTTAATAAATTTAGCTAAAAAATATGTGCGTCCTAACTCTCTGAATCAGAACCTTCTCGACCAGCTTTTACAGAAGCTTTTTCTGGAACTGCAGCGGGAACTTCTGCTGATTCCTCAACAGTGGTAATGACGGGAGTAGGTCGGACAGAAATGGGCTCTATTCCAGCTGAATCAAGTAATTTGATATATTCATCAGTAAGGAAAAACTCTTTCAATTTTACCCAACTTGTCTGAATAATCACAGGTAAATTACCTAACGTGGATGAACAACTATGATTACTCTCACTGAGAATTTCTCTTTTATTGATGATTCCACATTGAAGACATATTTTCCATCTTGCAGATCGTAGAAAAATTTTATCTATTGTTTTACTATAGATAGTAAGTCCCTCACTCATTGGAGCGTTAGCTAAATCTTGAACATATCTTTTAGCTATATACTTGATTTGTGTTTTTTCTGCATCTTTTACATCAGGCATATTATACACTCCTTTTTTTCTTGTGTAATCTATTTGATTACATATATTTATATCTATGCTTTCAGACATCTGTTGCCTAAAGGTTTATATTTGCATGTATTTGATGACATATGTGGGCAATAATTGCCTCTATCTTTAAGTAATTTTCTATTACAAACCTTATACAAATGGGTTTATATCCCTCTAAAACCTTTTTTGCCGTCAATTTTCTTCTTTTTTTATATGTCGTCATATAGAGGACATATGCGCAAAAACAAAGGGTTTTATATATGTCATCAAACATATGACATACGACAAGAAAACCAAGGTGGTAAAAAATGACGATGGAAATACAAAAACTGTTGGACCGCGAGCTAAAGAGGCTTTATGAAGATCTCAATCGGCTCACAAAAACTCTAGCATCTAAGTATCCTGGACGAAATGATCGACCACATTACGATTATCGCATGGATACCACTATCAGGTTTTCGAAACTTGACTTAAGAAAGTATTGCAAAAACAAAGGTGATAGAATTGAATGAACACGAATTAAATAACCTGTTGAACAAGAAAATAAAAGCACTCCAAAAGGAGTTGAATCAGCTCAAAAGAGCTCGTCGCACCGGAAGAGCAAAAGCTCTTTCTAGGTACTCAATCGGGCAAATCCCCTCCCAGGGATAACCTGGTTCTAGTAAAACGTCATACACGTGGAGGTGTCTAATATGGCAAACAAAGTAGTAAATGTAAGAAGACAAATGAAAATCGAAAATATGAAAGAGAAAGCGTTGATTGTTATGGGATATGCATTTCTTTTTAGTTTGTTAATGGTGTTAGGGTTGATTGCCTTAACTGCTTTATCAAGTTTCTTTCTTTAGAAATTTGATTTTTCTTTTTTTTACCAGAATATTGGTAATTTATTATTCTCCTAGTCTTAGAAAACTTTGATTTAACGACAAAGGCAATTTTTGCCAATTGCCGAACACTTTTAAACATGTATGATTAGATACTACATGAGAGATGTTATATGACAGACATGACCGCCGCTAAAAAACAAAGGATACGCTACAGAGCGAAGCATTTTGCACTTGATTTACGCAATGCTCCGTTTGATTCAGGTTTATCACTTTATCAAAATACTATTAATGAATTATATGACGGATCCTCTCGAATTCGGCTATGTTTAAAATGTGGCGAAATAGACGCTGCAACAAAATTAAAGAAGGAAAACCATTCTTGTGCTCTTGATTTCAAAAGCTTTCAAGTATTAGTAACAACAAGCTGGAAGGAATTAGAAGACTTCTTTTTGACACAACGGTATGCAAAAGCACTAGAAGCTATTGGTGTAGACTCAGACATACGCGAGATTGTTACTGTGCCTAGTGAAACAACTGAAGAAGTACCTACCTCAGTTAAAGAAATACAAGTAACCGATGCTTTGGTAACAGAAAAATAATCTCTTTTTCTCCCTATTTTTTCATGAAACTTCCCATTTTTTAAATGATTTTTGGATCAAGATTGTAGTTACAATCCGACATCTTAGGCAAAACTTGCCTATTCTTTTACTCATTATAATTCTTCTCGTATGTGCAATATTTTGCACTAACGCGTGTGTTTCACTCATTTTTCACACTTTTTACATGTCGGAGTAAAACCGACAATTCTGACTTCTAAAAATGCCTTTATATAGGATGTCGGATTTGTTCAGACATAAGAAAAACTCAAACGGTGAAAAAAATGAACGAACATGAACTTTCCAGATTACTGGACCAAGAGATCAGGGACCTCCAAAAGGAGTTAAGCGAGTTAAAAAGAGCTCGACGCACCCTTAGAGCAAAAGCACGCTCTGAAAGATTGCTAACTCAGCGAATTCCTCTCGCAGGATAAGCTGGGTCTTCAATCCCCCTTACTAAAAATGAAACGGAGGTGTAAAGTGTGTTAAGTCTGCCAAAATTCCTATCTAAGATCCAAGTGTCTCGACCAATCATCTATCTTTGGAGAACGTTAAGATATGCATTACCATTGTTCGCAGTCGGTATCGTAGTTGGTTTAGCTCCTGCATTCAGTAGAATAGTTATATAAGTGACGAGAAGTGAATCCTCACTTTTCCTCTCATTTATTATTTTACGATTATCATCACATCCAAGAACTCACGCTGTTTGTATCTTGCTGAACAGACAAACCTGCAGAGCTCACCATCTGCTGAGGATCAGGAAACAACAAACTCTAACCAACCCAGAGCTTGTGTGTCGCTAACTGTTTCCTGATCCTTTCCTCTTCTCCACGATGATACTCCTGATTGATCTTAAATGAGACTTAAACATTTTTCGAAATGAGGTGTAAAATATGATTGGAAATGAAAGAAAATTTATTAGACGTTTTAGAATTGAAAAAACCCTTTCAATTACTTGGAGATTAGTAGTTTACATAGTATCTCTGTCTGTCATAATTATTGCAGGGGTTCTTTCTCTTTCGATGTTATCTAATTAAAAAATGACGATGAGACTTAGTCCTTTCATCTTTTTTTTTTTTTTTTGAAAAAAGAGTAAATACTCTTCGAATCAAGTTTTTTCTTTTATTCTAGGTATCAACCATTTACCTGCTTTGTAAATCTCTTCTCCATCTAGATATATGACCTTCCTACACACACTGCAATTGTGCCAATATAAGTTTTACAGAATCAATATGTACCCATGATTTCACTGTGACTTTATTTTGTTAAATACAAAAGCAAATATATTTAATATGTTATGCTTCATATACACATAACTGGTGAAACTTATGCCAAAAATATCAAATGCAGAACAACAATTCATTCGTTCCCTTGCAAAAAAATACGCCATGAAACTTATAGTTTCTCCATTTAACGAGGGATTGCTTATTTATTCTGATACATATGAATCATTGTATATCCGATCAGCAAGATGGAAGTACTGTTTGAAATGTGGCGAAATTGAATCCACTGAAGATATGTTGGATGAACATGAATTAAAGAAAATGGGTACTTCTAACAGAAAGAAAGCTCATGATAGAGTTCACAAATGCACAATGGGTGTTAATCACTTTCCAGTACTTATTACTACTTCCTGGTATAAATTGAAAGCATTTTTTATGACAGAAAAGTATGCCAAAGCTCTTGAAAAAGCAGGCGTAAAGGATATTCCTTATCAACAGCCTATTGTTGAGAAAATTCCTGTTAAAAGTAAAGCAGAGCGCTTATCTGAAGGAGTTAAGCAAGATAGCACAGCTTAACTTAGTATTTCTTTTTTTTATATAGTGATAATTTCACACATAACATTTATATCTTGTGTTGTTTTTAGGTACATAGTGTGGAACTGAGAGTCTTCCAGAATGCCAGATATATCCTATAAGGAAAAAAACGACATAAAGATATTAGCTAAGTGTTTTAGTGGTGTTCTTTCAAAATTGAGTTTCAAAAACGGGTCTCAATTATATCATTTCACTTTTAACAGCTTGTACAAGAGATCTGCAAGATGGAAATATTGTTTGATATGTGGAAGAATAGGATTACCAGAAGAATTCAATAAACCAAATCATATCTGTCCCACATTAGTTTCTCATAATGTTCAAGTTTTAGTTTCAACATCGTGGTTCAAACTTAAAGACTTCTTCTTAGAATCTGGTTATATCCAAGTTCTTGAAGAACTAGGTGTGAATCATAAGGATAACATGCGTATAGACCATTGTAATGATACCTAAACCTGAAAATCTTATCAAGTCGCAAAAACAAAGCATTTTAAAACAATACAGAGAAATTAGCTCAAAGTTGAGGAAGATTAAACACAAGAAAAACGCAATTTTGTTCAACAATTTAAGGCAAGTTAAGAATTAGCAACTGCTCAATACAACTTAGCTATTACAAAAAAGCAACTGATACGTATGAAATTTAACGATTACAACATCCGAGATGGAATTAAGAAATCTTTGGATGAAATGGGGATACATACCCCAACAGATATTCAAGAAAAAGCAATACCAGAAATTTTGAAGGGCGAAAATACACATATTTTGGCACAAGCTAAAACTGGAACTGGGAAAACATTAGCGTTCTCAATTCCTATTGTAGAATTTCTCGATCCTTCCTTAAGAAAAGTACAAGCTCTTATACTAGTACCTACTAGAGAATTATGCAAACAAGTATATCATGTTATTTCCAAACTTGGTAGAAATGTGGGATTAAAAGCTGTTGAAGTTTATGGAGGTGTTTCTATAAACAGACAGATTGAAAAAATTAAAGACGGTGCACAGATAGTTGTGGCTACACCTGGGAGATTGATTGACTTATTCAATCGTAATGCAATAACCTTCAGAGATGTTAAATTTGCAGTTCTGGATGAAGCAGATAGAATGCTCGATATGGGATTCCTTCCTGATGTAGACTTTATACTGTTTGGTGCAATGAAAAACGTTTATCCTAGACTGCTTCTTTTTTCTGCTACAATGTTGCCAGAAGTAAAGAACATCATGATGGATTATAGTCTGGACGAGAATATAGTTGAGATTGATGTCAGCCGTGATGATATAACTGTCTCTTCATGTAAACAATATTACTATGAAGTTAGTGACACTAAGCAGAAGTATAACTCATTTATTAGACTGCTTCAGCGAGAGAAACCTAAGTCTTGTATTGTTTTTGTAAATACTAAACGATGGGGAGACAACCTGAATAAAAGAATGGTTAAAGATAAAAGAGTAGATCTCAAAGTTGGACTTTTACAGGGAGACATGTCTCAAAGACAACGAGAGATTGCAATGAGTGATTTTAGGAAAAGGAAAATAACCTGTTTAATTGCGACCGACGTCGCTGCTAGAGGTTTAGATATTCCTCATGTTTCACATATCTTCAATTATGATTTGCCAGTGGGTAATCCCGAGAATTATGTTCATAGAATTGGTAGAACTTCGAGGATGGAGAGAACTGGAATGGCCATATCGCTTGTTGATCATGAAGAAATGAACATGATAAGACGTATTGAAATGTTCATGAAGAAAGATATTCGTAGATTCTATCTTACTAGGGAAGAAAGAGAAAACGATAAGCAAAGGTATAGAAAACAACCAGCTGCAAAGGAAATAAAGAAGAGAAAAGAAGAAGTAGACGATGAGGATTATCCTGAAACAATTGCAGATACATCAATTTATGGATAAATTTTAAAAGAACTCATCTAATCTTCTTTTGGTCTGATTTATGATTAAGTATAAACACAGATTGAAGATTCTTGGTTCACTACTTCTTCTAATGATCATCACTAACTTAACCTTTTTTCTAACCTATTCTAGAGCTAGATTAATTGAAGCTCCCCACGATGTAGATAGGAAAGCCAATGGTAACACCTTAATTTGTACAACTTCATTTGCACAAATGCTTGCACATATTGGTAGGTATACTGAACAAGAGGAGCTTGATCCAAATAATAAGAAACATCGTATTATAGAGGTGAATCAAGAGGGGAACGTAGTCTGGGAGGTAATAGGGCTAGGGACACCACATGAAGTAGAAGAGATACCTTCTGGACACTTGCTTGTTGCAGATACTAACTATGATAGGGTTATAGAAATAGACTACCCAAATACAAACATAATTTGGAGCTGGGAACCTAAAAAGATCAACTGGACAGAGGTAAATCCAGACTGGGGTGCCGATCATTATTATAATAATCCGACAGTATATGACTTTACACATGTAAATGATGTTGATTTCAGACAATACAGTACATGGGATGCTTGTTTGATTTCTTTAAGGAATTTTGATTTAGTTGTAGAAGTGAATTATACTGCAGAGATTTTGGGTCCAGAAAATAATCCTGATAACATTGTCTGGTGGTATGGTGATTTTCGAAATGCGTCTATGGTAAGCAAACAACATAATCCTGATTATCTAAGCAATGGAAATATTATCATCGCTGATTCTCTGGGTGATCGAATAGTTGAAATTAATAGGACAACAAAACAGATAGTTTGGCAGTATGATGAAGGGCTTCGATGGCCTCGAGATGCTGATGAATTATCTGAAGATAGACTTCTAATAACTGATTGTTTCAATAACAGAATAATTGAGATTAATAAAACATCAAAGGAGATTCTCTGGCAATATAGGAAGAATGTTTTAATCCCCTATGAATCTGATATGTTGGATAATGGTAACATCCTTATTTCTGGAGATTATGCGGGTGTTGTTTTAGAAGTAAACAGAGAAGGAAAGATTGTTTGGCAATATGGGAAATCAACAGTTAAAGGCGCATTTTATATTAATGCAGTCTTCCTGGAGTTAATCTCTCTAAATGGAATCCTGTATCAGCTCTCAAAACTCTATGGTGGAGAAATAACTAAGAAGGAGAAAATACGACGTATCATTACAATTTGTGTTTGGTCAGTAGTATTTCTATTCTGTTTCGCTATTATTGTAGCCTACCATTCAGTGCTAAGAGGAATAACACAATTAGCTCATTCTGCAATAGATTATGAAGTATTTTGACCTTCTTTTTCTTCTTCCATCAATTCTTCATCTTTTTGAAATATGTTCATAAGAATAATGCCTGCTATAATACACCCTATTCCGCCAATTTGAGCAGGTAAGATACTTTCATTAATTGCAAAATAACCTAGAACTGATGTTAAAATTATACTAACTGAAGCAAAACTAAGAACTACTATGTTAACTTTTGCCATAGTAAACGCAAACTGTGTGTATCCTAATGTTAGAGCTGCTAACGCAAAAGTCACAAAAGTAAAAACCAGAGCAAGCTCAGGAATATCTGTGATTCTTTTTGAAATTGTTTGAAATGCCATAAATGATCCAGCTGATAAACCTAGAAGAATTCCCTTTAATTTAGAGGGTTTACGAAAAGCAAAATAAGATAGGATTCCAATAGGAACAATAAAGGCACCTAAAATAATTAGAAGGAAAACCAAATTAAAATCTGAGTAGAGTAATTCTGTTGCTTCTCCATAGAACACTGTTATCACTATAGTGCCTGTGATTATCAGAAGTGTTCCTCCCAACTCCCACTTATTCAATTTCTCTTTTAGAACAAAGAATGAGAAAATTAATAGACTTATTAGACCCACTCCTTCAAATGGCGCAATAATATTAACATTAGCATGAAAAACAGCTAATGCAACCCACTGCAATCCCATAAACGAAACAGTTAGAACTGTTCCAATAATCCAAACTCCAGAATGTTTACTTTTGAGAGTTTTATCAGTTTGCAGACCAGTAATTGCATATTTCTGTATGCCCTTCCCAATATATAGCAAGATATAAGCAATTAAACCAATCAGTATCCCAAAGAATAAATCTGAGTTAAAATTACCCATAGAAGTCTCTGTAGGTATCTTCTACATAAACTTTATTAAGATTCAACTGTCTTCAAGCGTCTTCCAGCTGTTCAAAATTCAATCTGAAATGAGTAGAACCGAGGAATCTTTCAGGATCTTTATTGAAAAGATCTAGACAAGGTGTATCACAGAAATATAATTTTTTGTTTTTATAGACTGTTGAAACTTTCTTAGCAGGAAGTTCTCCACCACAACATGTTTTCAGTTCCTTAGAATTCATATCTATCTTGTTACATTACCAATCTTTCTATTATTAGTGTTAGTAAATTACAAAAACTCCTAACTCTAATCCATAGAATCAAAAACCCATTCAGGAACATTGGGTTTTATTTCAGGAGCAATAGGCGATTCATACTCTTTGGAACCTAATCTTTTCTCCAGTTCTTCTTTAGCTTCAAATATAAGTTCAGGTTTTTCTATAAAATCTAGAGCTACAAGAGCTAATACTTTAGCTGCTAGTATCATTCCTTTGTGACCTATACTCATTGCACTTTGAGTTACTTCTTGCCAAGAATGACCCGGTGTACCTATTACCATACTCGCTGTTCCAATCTGAGATGTAGGTACTACCCAACTCACATCACCAACATCTGTAGACCCTGGTAGAGTAAATTCAGGGAGTGTGTTGGGGAAAATTGTATCAAACATGACACATTTTCTCATCTTGTCAATTATGTCTGTTCCTAATTCTTTTTCGAAATTTTTAAAATTAGTTACTTCTTCTGGTTCTCCCTCTCCAAATGTTTCTTGAAGCTTTCTTCCCCATTCCAATTCTTTTTCAGTATACTCTGGTACACCTACTTCCTGAAGTCTTTCATATAGCACATTACCTATGACATTATTGGGAATTAGATTGGAAGATGCCTTGTCAAAAACAACTTCTACTTCAGTCTCGGTCATTAGAGCAGCTCCTTTAGCAATTTTAATTACTCTTTCATAAATTTCCTGAGCTTGAGGCATTTCGGGTGCTCTAATCAAATAAAGAACTTCTGCATTAGCTTGAACTACATTTGGTGCATTTCCACCCGTATTGGTGACTGCATAATGTAATCTTGCTTGTGTAATAATGTGTTCTCGGAGATAATTTGTTCCTACATTCATTAATTCTACTGCATCTAAAGCTGATCTACCTTGATGGGGTGCCCCTGCTGCATGAGCACTTCTACCTGTAAAACGGAAATAAGCTTGAATATTTGCTAAACTCGAAATATTGAATAAGAAATTTGTACTGAATGGATGCCAACACAAAGCAATATGTACATCCTCAAACAACCCTTCTCTAACCATGTAGGTTTTGCCAGATCCTCCTTCTTCTCCAGGACAACCATAATAACGAACAATTCCCGGGACCTTATTAGCTTCGAGGTAACGCTTCACTGCTATAGCTGCTGCCAGACTACCTACTCCAAGAAGATTATGGCCACAACCATGACCATGACCATCTTTTTCAATAGACTCTTTTTCTAACTTTCCAGCTTTTTGACTTAGCCCTGATAAAGCATCATACTCTCCTAGAATTGCCACAATTGGTCCTTCTTCACCATATGCTCCAATAAAAGCTGTAGGCATATCTGCTAATCCCTTAGAAATTTCAAACCCTTCCTCTTCTAGAACTGATATCTGTAATTTAGCAGATTTTACTTCTTCAAAACGAATTTCAGCAAATTCCCAGATTTTGTCTGCAATCTCTATAAACCACTTTTGGTTAAAATCTATCCACTGAATTATCTCCTCTGAATTAACCATCTGAATAACCTAGCTGATAAATTCAAAAGGTAGATATTAATCTTTTTGAGAAACATTTATGAAATTCTAATTTTTCAGAAGATCCGAATTCTGTTTTAAAATGCCATCAAATTTCTTCTCTAGCATCTCTCTTTGCTCAGGAGTAGCTTCTGAAAGAAGTTCTATATAGACTTTCTTTGCTTGTTTGATAATCTCTTTAGCTGCATCTATTCTATCTCTTTGGGGACGGTTTTCTAACTCAGCTATCGTAATTCTTCGCATTTTTTGCCAATTATTCATTACTTTCCATGTAAAGCTCTTAACAGCTGTTTCAGGCAATGAAACCAAGTCATTTGTGATTCTTGTTATGGAGTCGACCATTTCCTGCTGAGCGGGATCTAACTGAAGTTTCTTGTAATCTTCTTCAGCTTTGCTGATTTCCTCTTGGTCAAATTCTAACTCCATAGTTTTTGCAGTCATCTTCATCACCATGTCTTTTTTGTTCATTTACATGTAGAGATTTCCCTATAAGTAATGAACGATGAGATGAAATCCTTTTATAGTTTATTTTATGAGCAAAAAAATCAATTTGTGTCGGGTCTAAAAATAATATTTTCTTATAATTCCATAATATTTTTATATGTGTCGGAAACTAGTACACATAAGAAAGTGATTCTCTTGCCAGACATATTAGATTCTGAAAAATCCAAAATACGTGCAATTGCAGCTAATTTTGCTCAGAATCTATGGAAGACTTCTTTTACAGATGGCTTGAGGGCATATATGACCGGTAGTGATGAACTCTATATTCATCCCGCAAGATGGAAATACTGTTTTAAGTGTGGGGAAATTAACAAAAAAGAATCTATGAATAAGCATGAATGTGCATTGGAATTCAAAGACTTTCCAATACTTGTCCAAACCTCTTGGTATAAATTAAAACAATTCTTTTTGACTGAGCGATATATACAACTAATGCAGGATCTTGGTTTAGCTGATCTTCCGCTTCCTTCACCGATTGTTAAGCCTACTATGGTAAACGCAGATTCTAAACGTCTTGAACACGTGGTTGAAAAAGAAGAAGCATAGTTTTTTCCTTTTTTACTCTCTTATTTCTCCTTTTTGTACAAATGTTTTTATATGTGACTTGTTTAGATGCATATAGGTGTGTCAAAATAGGACACATATGTGTGTTGGATTTTGATGCATGACTATCGAGGTAAAAATAATGACTAAATATCTAGCAATCCATCCTTTTCCCGAACCAGCACCAGTAGAGGCAGCGACTCCAATAGGACAAGCTGTTAAAGCTCATTGCAATGCTGATGCTTATTGGGTAAAGAGTTGGGCAATATTAAATGAAAATGGACATATAAAGAAAATCCTTTGTCAATGGGATGCCAAAGATATAGATTCTATTAAGAAGATTATTGATAAAGTTCCTAATCTTCCAACAGAAGGAATTTATCCTTTGGGTATCTTTCAAGCAGAGGATTTTAGAGTTTAGGTGAATAGAATGAAGAGACGAATGCTAAATTTGTATTCAGTGATTGTCATCAGTTTAGTTTTTCTACTATATTCCACTAACAACCTAAATACAAACATAAATACATCTGCTCTTGTAACTAGTGATTCTATAGAGGTTTTTTCAGATAATGATTTTATCACCCTTGGATTTCCTGGTTCTGGAACAGCTGAAGATCCTTATCGTATAGAAAACTACGACATAGCTTCATCAGATATAAACAATGAAGGAATCTATGTTATGAACACTACGAAACATTTCATAATTCAAGGATGTGAAATAACTAGTTCTTTTTACGGTATTCTTGTAGAAGATGTTACACCTGGTACAGGTCAAATAATGGATAACTATTGTTATGCAAATAAACATGATGGGATAGGTGTGAAGGAATCAAGTGGTTTAATAATCTCTGGTAACATAATAGAAAATACAGTTTATGCAGTAGGTTTTACTATAGAGAACTGCTCTGATTTACTTGTCACTAATAATACTATTCGAAATAATCCACAATCAGGTTTAGCGATCTATGCTTCATCTAATCTTAATATCACTAAGAACATATTTAGAGAAAATGGTTACAAAGGAATAGCAGCCTCTTCTACATCAGACAGTGTTATTTATATGAACCATTTCGAGTTAAACGGTGAGTATGGTTTAGAGTTTATACAAGACAGCACCAATAATTTCGTATATCATAATAATTTCGTAGATAACTTTGAGGGTGCAGGTGTCTCACAAGGAAGAGATGCAAGTACAGGCAATGGCAATTTTTGGTTCAATGCAGTGTTAGCTCAAGGAAACTTTTGGAGTGATTACTTGGGAACCGGTAACTACTCAATTGAAGGTTCTATAGATTGTTGTGATATGTACCCACTTACAAGCCCTGTTGACATATATGAATCTATACCAGCTGATACAAATCAAGCGAGTTTTCCATATGTCTTAATCATATTATTATCTATGCCCATTGTTTCTATTTTTAGAAAGAGAAGAGAATAATATCACTACTATTCTCTCTCATTTTTCTTCTTTATATTTTTCAGAAAGGTTTTAATCATAAAAATACTAGATTAAGTGAAGTTATAGGAGTCTAGTGTTGTGATGTTCTTTGATAGAGCTAAAGAATTGATTTTAAGGGGTGAATTCTTAGAATCCCTAGATCTATTAGAAGAACTACAAAGAGTACCCGATAAGACTATTTTCGATGAATTGGAAATAATTACTTTACAGTTTATAATCCAAAGGCGATTGAGAAACTATCCTATCCGAGCAGATTATACTAATCAAATAAAGAATATCTATGAAAGAATAACACATAAACATCCAGAAATCAAAGAAATTTCGAATAATTTAACCTATTTCACTCAACAGAAAGTAACTTTTGATTCTTTCAATGATTCAATAGAAAGCTTATCTTCCATTATTCAACAAAGAATACCATTACTCCTTTTTGTAGGAGTTCAATTCTTTACCGAAAGTCAAATATTTTTCGATTTTCCTCTTAATAATATTAATCTGGTTGAGTTATCTTGTATTTTTAAGAAATATGGGGATCATGTCTTTTATTCAGAATTACTTATTCTCATTACTTGGTCGTATCTCTATAGATGGGAAAATAAAATTGCCCTTGAATTAGCTAATGAATACCTGAAAATTTGTGAAGAAAATAAAGATTACTATGGAATAACAGTCTCTTTTGTAACAATTGCATCAATCTATGCAGACATGGGGAATTGCAAAGAAGCGATTGATTACTCCTTCAAATATCTCGAGCATGCTGAAAAACTGGGTATAATTAATATTATCTGGCATGCCTACTTTGCTATTGCTTTACATTATGCATATGCTGATGATCTAAGTAATGCTTTGATATATGATACAAAATGTTCAGAGTTAGAACAACATCCTGATTTTACTGATACGCGTACATCTTCTACTAGAATGCTAATTACAGTTCATATAAATCTGAAGAAAGGAGATGCTAATTTAGCTCTAGAACAGATGCTCGGGATACTTGAGAAATGCGGAAATCAGATGGATCCATACTCTCTTGCTATGGCTTATGGAGTAATTGCTGATATTTACTCCCAGAAGAATGAATATTCTCTAGCATTGGAATATTATCACAAAGGATTGGAGATAAGAGAAAAATTCGGTGGATATACAATAGTAGCAAATAATTATTTTCATATTTTTGAAATAAACCTTCATCTAGGTTTAGAAAAGAACGCAGTAGACTATTTGAAAAAACTGAAAAAAATCAAAGAGGAAACAGATGAGGAATTGGTAAATAACCTATACTCCTTTTCGAAAGCTCTCTATCTAAAATCAAGGAATGATGCTGAAAATAGGTTCGAAGCAAAGAAAATGTTGATTGATTTGATCTCAACAGAATCACCTTATCACAAGACTGCAGATAGATCTTATTTGCATTTGTGTGATATTCTATTGGAAGAAATAAAATCTTCTGAGGATGCATCTATAATTCAAACTCTTCAAAATTATATCAAAGAACTTACTCTTAAAGCAACATTAGCCCAATCTAACCTATTACTAATTGAGCTTTACTTTTTACAATCAAAAATCCTTCTGCTGGATTTAAAAGTTGAAGAAGCAATTAGTCTGTTGGAGCAATCACAAGATTTAGCAAGAGAAAAAGGTATTACTCGTTTAGAAATTCTTCTGTCCAACGAATATGATTTACTTCTTCATCAATTAGATAAATGGGAAGAATTTTCATCATATTTACCTAC
The DNA here is from genome assembly GCA_021399395.1 of Candidatus Heimdallarchaeota archaeon. Classification (GTDB taxonomy): domain Archaea; phylum Asgardarchaeota; class Heimdallarchaeia; order Heimdallarchaeales; family Heimdallarchaeaceae; genus UBA460. The sequence continues at coordinate 28,334 of JAAFKJ010000005.1, read as the reverse complement.
ATTAGATGAGAGATTGGAGTTAACACATATTGAAGATTTAGTTAATAGAATGATGAGAAAATGGGTTGTTTACGGTGCAGTAACTCCTGAAGATGAATCACCACAATATTTCATTATTATGACTGAAGAAGGTTCTATTATTTTTTCTGAAGCATTTCCTTCTTCCGCATTTGAAAGTGAAATGATTGCAGAAATCCTGTCTAAAATAAAGAGATTAAAGACTGAACTAAAAACCATTCAAAAACCTTTGAGATTCCGCTGTAAACAGTATTCATGTCTATTGAGTAAGGAGCAGGATTTGCTATTCTGCTACATTTTTATGGGAAATTCTTATGTTCCAATTAGTAAATTGCATAGATTTTTCCAGCTTTTCAGTGAATCTTCTAGTTTAAGTAGGCTCAAACAAACGTGGTTAATAGATAAAACGATCGACTTTGATTCACGAGCAAAATTAAGCTCTTTGGTGGAAGAAGTATTTCTATGATTCTGAGTTTTTAAACAGAAGAATATGAATAGTTATGATTTTTGGGGTGTTTAGTATTCAAAATAACATGAAAAATTTAAAAACTGACACATTATATAATTCACAAATACCGGTAGTTAATATAAGATGAGGAAGACCATTGCCACTAAATTAAGTGAAATTGACCAGCTTATAGTCAGAGGTAAGTATAATCCTGCCTTAGACATGATTGATGCTATTTATGATCATGAGAAAATTACTATCGAAGAGAAGATACAGTGTAAAATCTTCAAAGCTAGCATCTATCTAATCATCTTTCCATATTCTAAAGGTATACAATTTGCAGAGGAAGCATACTTCGAAAGTAAAGAAATAGAAAACAAGGTGTTGATATTTGATTCTTTAAATCTTCTGCCTAGAGCTTATTTCATTGCAGGAGAATTTGAGTTAATTAAAGAAAAGTCTCAATTAGTTCGATCTGTTCTAGAATCATTTGAGAACAAGGATTCAGATGATTACTTAAAGCGAAAAGCTGTTTTATCTCTTTTGCAGGGACAACGTTATTACACACCACTTTCAGATATTGAAAAGGGTTTAGCTATTGCAGAAAGACTAGGAATAGATAGACTGAAAATTGATTCCTATATCTCTCTCGGATCACGACATTTATGGTCTGGAAATCTTACTGAAGCTTTACACTATGCAAAAATAGCTTTAGAGCTGTGTCAAGATATCCATTATCATTATGGTGAAGCAATGCTTCACAATCAAATAGCTGTAATATACCTACAGCAAGGAGAATTGAGTCTTTCAAAAGAACATATCTTAAAGGGGCTAGATATGTGTTCACCAGAGGAAATGAGTCCTTATTATGAGGCTTGTTTGTTATTAAATTTGGGTACTATACAATGGTTCAAGAGCGATTTGAACAAAGCTTTGGCATTCTATCAGAAAGCTTCAATACTTCTGAAAGAATCTGAGATAGTAAAAACATATCATTATCCTGTAAGTCTCTCACGAATAAGTTCTGTTCTAGTAGAACTCGGTAATAACAGAGAAGTCTTAGATAACATCAAACAAATTGAAGAATTGTATTTATCTACTGGTCAGCATATTGTCAAAAAGATTCTTCATCTAACTAAAGCCATCTATCTCAAATCTAAAAATATAGAACCTGATATCAATGAGGCTATATCGCTTCTAGAAGAATTTGCTGATGATCCAATTGCTTATCTAGATTTAAATTGTTGGATTGTCTTTCATTTGTGTGATTTATATCTCAAGAAAGTTACTGAATTTGGTGATTTGCAGAGTTATGATAAACTTAAGCACAGAGTGAATACTTTAAGACAAATGGCAGAACACGATAAATCCCATATCTTACTTGCACAATCTCTTCTTCTTCAGTCAAAATTAGAATTAATCGATTTCAATATGGAAAATGGACAATTATTGTTAAGGAAAGCTCAGAAGATTGCAGAAGATAAAGGGATTACTAACCTTGCCAAAGTGATTTCTGGTGAATATGATATCCTATTAGATCAGCTCAGTAGATGGCAAGAGATGTCAACCTACATTCCAAGTCTAGAAGAACGATTTGAGTTCACACACATCGAAGATCTCCTAGAAAAAATGATACGTAATAATGCCTTATATGAGGACATTCAAGATGAGAAAGAACAACCACATTTCTTTATGATTATGAACAAAGTAGGTACTATTCTCTTCTCTGAAAGATTTAGCGGAAAACCCTTGAATAATGACTTACTTCAAGGTATTCAGAACATTATCCATGAGTGTATGTGTAATGAAGGGTTCCATGATACCCCAATTATAAGAATGAAATTTCAACATTATACTGTTGCAATAAGCTTTCAAGAAGATGTGCTACTAATCTATGTGTTCATTGGTCGTTCTTATAATGCCATTCAGAAGCTCTATTTCTTGGAAAATGAAATTAGTTCATTAACACAGAGATGGAGTCAATACTATAGAAAATTTCAATCAAATCAAGCACTATCCCCTCAAGAAAGGATGAAAATTTCTAAGACTCTGGAGGAAACTTTTGCGTAGATTGAGATTCAAGAATAATTATCTAATAGTGGAATTCTGCTATTTTAAAGCATATTCAAGTGCCGCTAAAGCATGCAAAGTTGTTGTATCAAATACAGGTATAGGACAATCATCCTGTTGAATTAACAAAGGTATCTCTGTACATCCTAGAATAACTCCTTCTGCTCCCTCATCTCTTAACCTCCAGATAATTTCTATATATCCAGCTTTAGACTCAGGAGTTAAAATGTGATAAGTAAGTTCATCGAAGATCACCTTATTCACAAATTCTTGATCTTCTGGATTGGGAACAATAATCTCTATATTATGCTTCTGAAAAGCTTTGTGATAAAAATCTGATTGCATTGTAAATATTGTCCCCAACAATCCTACTTTTTTAAGATTTAGAGATTTTGCTGCTTCAGCAGTTACATCTAATATGCTAATCATTGGTGTCGTGATTTCACTTTCAACTCTATCGAAAACTTTGTGTATGGTGTTAGTTGCGATAATTATAACTTCAGCTCCAGCCTTTTCCAAATTTGTTGCTGATTGATGGATGATTCTGAAAACTTCATCCCAATTATCCTTTTTCATTAACTCTACTACTTCTCCTAAGTTTAAACTATCAATAATCAGCAAGGGGGAAGCTGCTCCACCAACTCTTCTATTATACTCTTTAATCAAGATTTTATAATATTCAACAGAAGATTCAGCACTTAAACCACCTATAATACCTATTTTCTTCATTAAATCTAAATTGAACTCCATTCTCTTATATTTTTCTCATCGAATATGGCCACATATCTGGAAAAAACTTAAAATTCGATTTCTCGATTTATTATTTGGTGTTAAAACTGTTTTATGATATAAATGGAATTAAGATGAACACTGTTTCTTTTGGCTCAGGCGAAGATACTTTCTTAGGAATCAGTGGCTTTGTAGCTGATTGGCATGTCTGGATGAATGTTTTCGAACTATTAAGTACAAAGATGAGGTGTGTAGGGTACGATCATCGTGGTTCAGGAGAAAGTGTTGCTCTTCCAGAAACTATCACTAAACAAGCTTATGTTGATGATTTGATTAGTGTGATGGATAAATTAGGCGTAGAGCAATGTATTCTAGGAGGAGAGTCTTTTGGAGGAACAATAGCTATTCTAGCTGTCTTGCAGCATCCTGAACGTTTCAAAGGCTTAGTAATCGTAGATACCTCTAATTCAAGTGCAGTGCCTCTTAATGAAGGACAAAAACAATTTATCAATTTAATCAAATCAAATCACTTGTTAGCAATGCAAGAATTCATCAATAGTGTCTTTCCAGAACCGGACTCTGAACACTTTAAACGTTGGGGAGTTCGCATCTGTATGAAACCTAAACCTGAAGTTGCAGTTCGTTGTGTTGAATTAGGATCTGAAGGCGATACTAACGTACCTGTTCAAGATATTGAGATTCCAACTCTTATTGTTTATGGAGATAAAGATTCTGAAGAAGCAATAAAGCATTGTACTTATCTGGCTAAGGCTATTCCTAATGCTACACTAAAGGTAGTTGAAGGAGCAGGACATGTTCCAATACTTACTCGACCATATGAAGTTGTAGACGCTATAGACAAGAGATTTTCAAACATTTGATAATTGAGAAAAACATCAACTTTACTTCTCTAAAGTTGTTCACTTTACTTGTATAAATGAGAACCTATTCAAAAAGGAGCGAACAAGATAGGTTGAGCAAAATGAAAAACAAGTTACTCAAAATAACAATCGGATTGGCCTTTCTGGCATTGCTTGTTGCAACTCAGGTAAGTGCTGATGATCAAGATTTCCTATGGGAAGAAAATAGTAGTCAAGTGACATTTTCATATTATGATATGCACTTTATAGCTAAAGCTGGAGGACAAGTTCCTAAATTCCAATTCATGACTGACGCAGGTTTTGAATATGCAATTATGTTCCATTCATTAACTGAATATCTAGACTATAATGAAGATGGTGTATTCCAGTTCAATGAAACAGGTTTGTGGAAAGATGAAGCTCCTCCTGGTCCAGTATTCTCAAATACACTCCCATTATCAAGTGTAAGATTTATTTTTAGTGGTTTTGATGTTGAATATGACCCAGGAACTGATGACTTAGTAGCTGTTCATTTCAATTATACATCAGAAACAATCAATGCGCCAAATTATGGTGATTTCGATATAACAATTGTAGTTCATCTGTACCTCGCAGACCAAGATATTGATGGTTATGAATTAAAAGGTGGTCAAGAGATGAAGTTTGATGTCATCATGAACAACTGGCCATGGCAAAGAGAAGACACAAACCTTGCAATGAGATTTGATATCATACCAATGAATACAACACATAGTTACCAACTTAACGATACTAACGGTAATCTTGTAAACACAGAAGAAAACACAACTGGTTATGAATACAACGTACTCAATCATGGAGACGGTGTAAAGGAAGAGTTCTCAATTGGTGATGAACAATACAAAGGATTCTTTGCTTATGCAAATCAAGCCCAATATTTAATCAACAACTCTTATGAATATAAACAGGTTAATTGTTCAGTATCTTCCTTAGGCGATGGAACAGTTCAAACTTACTTGAGCTTTGAGCATTTCAATGATGAAGTGACCTACGATCCTTCTATTGGTACTCTTGAAGATCCTGTAATTGATGAAACTGGCTTTGGTGTTGTAGAAATCGTAACCATAAGTGCTGTATCCGTGCTAGCTATCACTCTTGTAACCCGTAAATTCAAGAAGTAATGCATAATTTCTTTTCTTTTTCTTTTTTTCTTCTTATCTTCAAGTTCTTAGTTGATAATTTTAACTCTTAGAACCCTTTTAGCTTGAAAATCAAAAATTCGATGAATGAAAAGATTCGGATATATTAAAATAAATTAAATCTATGATTTTCCAATACCTCCAATCTTTCATTCTATTGATAATCAATTTGAATTTATAACACTAGATATGAGTAAAGCATGATGTTTTACTCTTTTCTTCTTATTTTTCCAAACGGATTTTATCTAATACTCCTATTTTCTTGTGATAAGCTTCTAAATCTGATTTGACTTTGGCTAGTTTTTTACCATGTAAAGGATAGAAATATAGGGCTATGAATGCCATAACAATAAATATCAAAGGAAGGATGCCAACTCCAAGGCGGAACCCAAATGTTACACTAGATTCAGTACCAAAACGGGATATTAATCTGGAAAGTCCAGAAATTTCAGTGAAATTGAATTTGCTAATTAGTAAATTACCATATCCATAGAATCCAATCATTGCTGTGAAAATGAATATTATTAGTGATGATGCTGGTTTCGTTACTAGTGCATTAGTCCCAAAAAACATCCCTTCTCTTCGTCTTTTTGTTCTAAGTTCATCTTCATCTGCAATGTCACCAACCATTGGATTGACTAGCAACCACCATAGAGACGACATCCATAAACATAGTCCATAAGAGATGATCAGTAATACTATGGAGTTGACAAAATACAACCCCAAGTATCCCACAACCATCAAGATGAGTGCTATGAAGAAAGTATTTCTTAACCCAAATCTTTTCTGAAGTTTCTCATAAGCAAATAATAATGGGATGTACAGGACACCTGTTACCGCCATTACGATGAATATTTGCATTGAATCTAGTCCAAATACATATTTGTAATAAAGAGGCATGACTGCAATTAAATTAAGGTTAACTGCATTCATCATAAAAGAGAAAATAACAAAGAAAATGAATGATTTTGATTTGAAGGTTTCTTTAATAGCTTTGAATATGGGTAAGGGTTCAATACCTTCTTCTTCAAGAGAATGTTCTTTTAGTTTCCAAGCTCCCCATGCCATAAAAATAACTGCAACTACACCTGCAGCTATAAAAATCAAAGACATGTGCCAGCTACTTAGTACAGGTGAAGTAAGCACCAAACTTGGTGCAAATGAGGCAATTCCTAGTGGTACGAAACTGATTAACATTGCTATAAGAATTATACGAGTTCGCTCGTTAGTGTTTGTGGTTTGATCTATCTGCAGGGCACTAAGGTTCAGTCCTGCTATTGTTAACCCGGTATCAAAAATGAATAGAGATATTAGCAAGAACACGAAAAGCCAAGTTTGTGACCAAGAAGGAAAAGCTAGCCATAACATTACATAACCAATGAAGAAGATTGGAGTAGACATTCTAATGAAATAGGACCTCTTCCCTTTCCCTTTCTTATCTAGTTTCTTCTTATCTGACATGTAACCGAATATAGGGTCATTGATAGCGTTCCATATAGCAAAAACAATCATAACTATACCGTAACTACTGGGATTCATGTGAAGAACATCAACATAAAAACCAAACAAAGCTCCAATATAGAAAACACTGAACATATCAGCGCCAGTTTTGGTCAACCCTAAATAGATACGCTGTCGAGAGGAAACTCTTTGTTCTGGTTCATCAATCATTCTAGAACCGTCTTGTTCTTCACTGGTCATGTTCTTGCCTTTCATCATAGATTCTTTTTCTATATCAATTTTACCTATAGAATTTGGCCTTGTTATCTAGAGCGAAGGAACATCCCTTCTGCTGCATTCTTTTGTATAAAATACAAGAAAGCTGATAGTAATCGGAAACTGCATTCTTCTGAAACGAATAGATTTATATGAATCATCTTTTTATGTACCTTATTCAAGCAGGATGATTCTGATGCCAGATATACTTTCATCTGAAAAGTCGGAAATTCGAGCTATGGCTCAGAGATATGCTCAATCATTGTGGACTATTCCATTTGATAAAGGAATTGTAGCATATGTTAAAACAAACAACGAGTTATTCGTTCATCCTGCGCGCTGGAGATTTTGTTTTAAGTGTGGGATGATTCTGAAAACTAGTCTGAGTAAGAAAGTGGAACCAAACGATGAAACAACAGATCATTCATGCATTTTGGAGTTTGAAGAGGTTCCGTTATTGATAAAAACTTCTTGGTTTCAATTGAGAAAATTTTTCCTAGAAAAGAAAACACACAACAAAATCTTACAAGAAATAGGATTATCCGAACTTCCAAAAGCAGTTTTGATTACAGAATCAAGCAAAAAACTCGAAATAGCTGAAAAGGTTACTTCAGAAACTGTTACTGAAGAATCATTGTGATTTGAATTATTGCTTCCCTTTTGATTTGCTTTTTTTGGCATAATCTTTATATGTGCCAATTTCATTACTTACTATGTGCCAAAAACATTACAAGATTTGGTGAGTAAATGAAAAAAAGTAAAATAATAAAAATATCCATAATTTCTTTCCTAATTCTATTTCTAACAACTTACGGTAAAATGACTACCAATACAGTTTCAGCAACAATTATAACACCCCAGCCTACAATTAATGCAGATCCAATTATTGTTATTGATGATGATTCTGATTTTTCAATTTATCCAGGTTACGGAAATGAAACCCACCCTTATATTATTGAGGGATTCGACATTGAAGCACTAACTGTTGATGAATCTGGGATAAATATAACCGGAACAACAGTGCATTTTGAAATCAGGAATAATGATGTCTCTGCAGTCAAGTTGGTAAGAGGTCTTCACGGGATTTATGTCAGCAATGTTACTCCAAATACTGCTAAGATAATAAACAACAGAGTCATGTCTTACGAGAGAATGATATACGCAGAAAAAGCTGAAGGCGTAATAATAGAAGACAACACTTGTAACTATATCGGCATAACTGGGATTTATGTAGTAGACTGTCCATATGCAACCGTAGAAAATAACGCATTATACGAAGATAATCCGCCCACTAAGAAAGTAACCGAACCGATTGACGTTTCAATTAAAGCTGGAGAAGTAGATAAATACTTTGCAATATTTCTTGAAAATTGTTCTGACAGTATTATTTCAACGAATTATATTGATTTTGAAGGCTTGACAGTAGTTGCTGGTGGAGGAATAACGGTTGAATATTCAGACAGAATAACAATAGAATATAATATAGTTAGAAACATTAGAATAGATTATAGTCAATATGAATATCTAGAACGAGCAGGATTATATTTGAGCTATATTACTAACGGAACTATATTTAACAATACGGTTGAACTGACGGATAAAGGCAGTCTTAGCGCCACTATGTGTGATAATCTTTTGATATCAAATAACACCTTTGGTGTAAGTGAGACATATGGTTTATCTTTTGTAACTACAAGCAATTGTAACATCACTTATAATGTCATCCAAGACCATCCAAGCTTTGCAGTTGATATATCTGAAGGATCATATAACAATACTATACACCATAATCATTTCATAGACAATCGTATAGGACATTCACAAGCAAGAGATTCAGGAACAAATAACATCTGGTGGGATATAAGCACTAGTGAAGGAAATTGGTGGAACGATTGGTCAGGCGGCGACTATATCATTGACGGAACCGCTGGATCAGTAGATCTTTATCCACTTGGAGAACCAATAGTAGTACCTGAATTTTCAAAGCAAATTGTCACATTACTGTTACTTATGTCAATATCTGTTGCATCTGTTTCATTTATTGGAAGACGAAAGAAAAATTAGTTAGACAGCTGAATTTCTTCATTTTTTTCTTTTTTTTCTTTTTTGATAATTGATTCTAAAGAAACAACTTAAAATCTGTTCAATCGAAGTCTTTTAAAGCGCAGTTAATAAGAATGCTTGTAGTTGAGGAAGATTAGAAATAAGTGATTATTTTGTTTAAGTTTTTTTCAACGTCCAAATAATTACTTAAAATCGTATCCTCGAGAATTGATACTTGATTTTAGGTTAGACTATAAAAAGTGGTATCAATGAAATTTCAAGATTATAATTTAAACACTCAGATAAAACGTGCATTAGACGAAATGGGGATTCATACTCCAACTGAAATTCAGAGCAGTGCTATCCCTAAACTCCTTAATGGGCAAAGAACTCATGTTTTAGCTCAAGCTAAGACTGGAACAGGAAAAACATTGGCTTTCGCTATTCCGATGGCTAATCAGATTAATCCCAAACACAAGTCAGTTCAAGCAGTCATATTAGTTCCTACTAGAGAACTGTGTAAACAAGTGTATAGTGTTATTGCTAAGTTAACAAAGTATAGACGATTGAAAGCTGTAGAGGTTTATGGAGGAGTCTCTCTCGAAAATCAAAGACGAGAGATTAAATCTGGAGCACAAATAGTTATAGCTACTCCAGGAAGGCTTATGGATCTTTACAGAAGAAGAATTATTTCCTTTGATAATGTAAAATTTGTTGTTCTAGATGAAGCTGATAGAATGCTTGATATGGGCTTTCTTCCAGATATAAAGTTCATTCTCTTTGAAGCAATGGAAAATGTTTCTCCCCGCTTATTACTCTTCTCAGCAACAATGCTTAAACAGATTACTAAGGTAGCTCAACAGTTTAGCAAAGGTGAAAAATTAGTTGAGATAAATGTGAGCAAAGATGATCTTACAGTAGCGAATTGTAAACAGTATTATTATCGAGTCAATAGTAGCAAGCACAAATATTCTACATTTGTTTCCATACTTAAAGAAGAAAAACCTAAATCCTCAATTATATTTGTTAATACAAGGAGATGGGGAGACAAACTTAGAAAGCAGTTATCACAAGAAAAAAATCTTTATCTAAGATTCAGTACATTGAGTGGAAATAAAACTCAAAAACAAAGAGAACTTGTTTTGAGAAACTTTAGACAAAAGAAAATTGACTGTTTGATTGCCACAAATGTTGCAGCAAGAGGACTAGATATCCCCCATGTAACTCACATTTTCAACTTCGATTTGCCAAGAGAAGGACCAGAAATATATGTTCATAGGATAGGAAGAACTTCCAGGATGGAAAATGAAGGAAAGGCTATCTCCTTTGCTGTTGATGATCAAATGGCCATGCTTCGCAAAATAGAAGATTTGACAAAGAGACCAATAGAGAGGCTTTATTTAAGCGATAAATCTAATAATAATAGTAAATCCAAGCCAAACCAATCTAGACCAAACCAATCTAGACCAAACCAATCTAGACCAAACCAATCTAGACCAAACCAATCTAAGAAAAACTATTCCAAATCCAAGTCTAAATCCAAATACAAATCCAAATCCGCAAGCTTCTACGATAATAAAAAGAGGAATCAACCTGCTATACATGCAAGCGACTAAATTTAGGTAATTGTGCCCTGACCTAATACCTGCATAGTCTGTTTCAATTACTTGATTCGCGGAAGGAATGTTGACGTCAAAGGTTTGATTTGCTGACTATTAGAGGAATTTCTTAAGTTTGTCAATTAATTGATCAAAGTTTCCTTGTACAGTCTCAATTTCATGTTTTTTTAGTCTACTAACAAATCGAGTGTTAACGGAAACATAACCTCTTTTATTCATACTTGCTAAAGAAATGATTTTCACCCCATCATCTTTCATAGACATTATTGTGTTAAACATAGTTTCTTCACTTCCGCCTTCATAATAATCGGTTATTAAAACTAAAGCAGTGTTTTTGGGGTCAGTGATACCTTTTCTTGCTTCAAGAAGGGCAACGTTGATATGTGTACCACCACCTAATCTGGTTTGCATAAGAGCTTCAAGAGGATCCTTAACGTATTTGGTAAGATTAACAACTCTAGTATCAAAAGCAAATAGTTCGATATCGGTGTTTGGTAAACCAGAGAAAATGGAAGCTAAAATCACTGTTTGAACCATGGCATCAACCATTGAACCACTTTGATCTACGACTATGATGATTTTGGTTGGAATAGTTTTCTTTCCTGCTCTGTAATATATTAGTTTGTCAACGAACAATCGCTTCTCTTCGTCATCCCAGTTTGGTAGGTTTTTCCAAATAGTTCTCTTAAGATTGAGATTTCTGAAAACTTTTTTAGGTACAATATCAGGATTAGGAATTTTGCGAATAGCTTTTTCGACTTTCTGTTTTAACACTTCTGCAACTTTATCCACATATTTTTTTATGAGAGCTTTTGCATGGATTAAAGAAACCCCGCTTAGTGAATGTTTGTGATAGAGAAGCTCTTCTACTAGGTGTATAGAAGGGTCAATTGTTTTATGCAATTCTTCATCTTTGAGAAGTTCCATTACACTCATTTTCTTAACCATCTTAGCTTCTAGAAGGTAGAAAACATCTTCAATATCATCCTTATTTATCGTAAAACCTGCACCTATACCATGTCCACCAGTCACTCCACCAGCTTCTCCACTACCACCGTCACCTCCCCCTGGAACCTCCATTCCAGCTTCCATTCCAGCTTCCATACCGGCTTCCATATCAGCTTTGTCAGCATCTTTGCGAATCATTTCTTCCCATTTCTTCGTTGTAGTTTTCCATTCGTGCATGTCTTTAGCTTTAATATTTTTTTGTTGACTAGGCGCAAAAAGCTCCATTATGGTTTTTGATTTCATTAACATTTCTTTGATTGGTGAAATCACCTCTTCCTTACCTTTTTTCAGCTTCTGTTTTTGTTTTTGCTTTTGCTTCTTACCTTCTTTGTCTTCTTTGTCTTCTTCTTTCAATTGTTGTTTCATTTGTTTTTCTAGATCGCTCATGCTTTTTTGTGGGTTCATAAAATCTTCTGGTAAGCTATTTTCCTTAGATAGGTCTGATATTTGCTTTTTCAGGGGAGAATCAGAACCTAGTGAACCAAGAAAGGTATGCCAATGCGTTAAAGCTTTAACATTAGGATTTATGTTTGTAATTTTCATTTTTTATCTCTCAATATTTTGCTACTTCTTTCTTTTAATAGGGCATAAATAGATGCTGTAGTTGTGGGTTTCACTGTTAATTGTCCAAGAAACTGATTAGTTCCTCCCATAGAAGTTAATGGTTTGAAATACCAACCATTGTCAAATCGGAGTTCAATCAAAGATTTATTTAACGCTGACTTTCGTTTTACAGGTTGATGATCATAGCGTATTGGGATAACTTTTTCTCCTACTTTGACCTCATTTCCCTTGATTTCCTTCTCATCTATCACAAATGGTACTTTGAAGTGAATTGGATGTCGATCTATAGACTGTGCTTTAGAGATAGACAATGATTTTCCAACAATTTTCTCAACCTCTTCTGAAAGTACAAATGTTTTTGCTGTAGCCTTAAAATCTTCTGAGATCAGATTTCCATTTTGGAAAAGATTTCCATTTTTAACTGAAATTATTTTAGAAGTGAGTAATCCATCAAATAAAACAGCATTCTCTGTTTTGATCTGATGCCAAAATTCCTCTATTGGAATGAGATCTATAATAAATTTGGATTTTTCAATCTCTACGTATATGTTCTCTTTGTTTACTTCCAAAATTCCGTTAAAAACTACAGTTAAGAAATTTGTATGAACATGTGTCTGTAAACCTACTAACTTCAATTTACCTGTGACTTTTGTTCCTTTAGCTGGTGCTTGTTTCTTTATAGTGAGAAGATATGCTTTGCACCATAAATCCATCCATCTTAATTGGATTGCATGCTCCTCATTTTTAGTGTCAGAAAGAACAAGAAGGATTTCATTTGTTAACCCTCTTAAAATTACACCTAGCCTCTTTAGTTCAACATTATCTTCAATAGTTTGTAAAACAGTTTCAAAGGAGATTATTGATTCTTTGTTTAGATCTGAGAAACCTCTTATAGCCAAGTCAATCAACCAGTTCTGAATGTTATCAAGTAAAGTTCTTGTCTCCACATCGTATTCATCAAACGAAACAGAATCTTCAGGAGTGTGGAAAATTGTTTTCTCTCCCACCACTTCTTTTGCTTGGTCATATAGAGCATCATGGACAGCACCATATACTGACGTAATTGCTAAAACCAAAGCTGTAAAATTGTCTTTGTTAAAATCATTTTTTTGCAGTTTTTCGAGACCTTGAGGCACGATTTCTCTTAAAGGACTATTTTTGAATCCATCAGCTAACTGACTTAATTTTTCTTTTTCTTTTTGAATTAACTTGCTAAAACCATTATAGAAAAGATAAGATAATTCCTGTGTTAATTTAGTAGTTTTATCCAGATTATCAGTTAAATCATATAAATTAACAACAGATTCACTTTTCATTTGTCCTGATTTAGAGTGAAACCATCTTGTTTCTGGAATACTCTCTTGTTGTGTTTCATCTAGCTCTAAAAACCTCAGTCTCTCTTGAAATCGTGTGAAAACTTCGGAATATCTAGCTGATCCATCTTGGCGAAGGTTGTATGTATTATTAAGTAAGCCAAGATTCCTTATTGATTCAACATTACCAGCATTTGACATTAAACTCGATAGGTGACTGCACATAGACCCTCGTAATCCGCCACAAGGTCTGTTGTTATTAGTGTGACAAGTAAAAGTGTTCTTGTTGAAATCAAGTACACATACGTATACTCTCTCTAAACTACTTCCACTTGAAACCACTCCTTGAATTTTATTATCATGAAACTCTACGAATGGTACCTTTTTTACACCACTTTTTCTTGATGATGGTTGAGTTAAAATTCCTATGCTTTCTGATTCTTTTATATGTATCATTCTATTTCTTCTCCTAATTTCTTAATTTCTTTGAGAGTATCATCATACTCATTTAATATAGCAGAAACTCCTCCTTCATCCTCTTTCTTAACTTCAGTTTTTCTAACATCAGTTTTTCTAACATCAGTTTGTTTTGTGATTTCAGATCCCACAAATTCTAAATCCACATTTTGCAGGTTCTTAATAGCATTAACACTTTCAGAATATTGGTTGATCAATTTTCCTAGATAATTCACTTCTTGGATTTCTATCTTTGGTTGTTCTACATCTTCGATCTCTAATTCTTGTTCCACGATTGTATCCCATCCCTGTTGTATACCCGCAAGAATGGCTAGTTGACTAACTGTGGAAGGATTCTCTTGTAAAAAGGATCCAAGTTCTGTAGTTGGTTCTATACTTGTTACAGGTTTGGAAATAGCAGCTTGTTGTGCTTTAGCTGCTTTTGTCTTTCCTGCAACTGAATCATAGTAGTCTTCATCATACCAAAGATCCATTTTCTCGATTTCCGTAGTAGAACCTTTATAGTAACGTTTGACTACCACTTCGATTTGCTTGATATATTCTCTATTCAGCTCTGAAAAATTATCGATAAGTAGAGGTAACCACTGGAATAATAAATTATTATCAAGTTTTCTAAAACACTGATCAAGGAGTTCAATTATTATGTTTACTGCATTAGGTGCGAAATTGGTTGCATATACTACTCCTGCTAATAAGTCAGAGAGTGTTTGTATGGTTAATGGATTCCAGAAAGTTTTAGCAACCATCATTTTTAACTCCTTCTCTTTTTCGTGATTGAGTAGAGATTCAGCTGCTAAAACTACTGCTTTCTTACCTAAAGGCAACTTTAATCTGTTGATAAGAATGAAAGCCAATTCTAGTTCATTTCTAGAGGCACCTTGTGCTAGAGCAATAGATTCAACTTTGAAAATGAAATTGAAAATCGTTGCAATGCTTTCGGTTGATATAGTACTATCATCTGCAGCTGATGCAAGTTCTTGACAGTAAGCTCTATACGCGGTTAATATATAATTGTTGAACCACTGTGGAACACCTGTTTTTTGTGTTCTATAGAAATTTAATATCTCGATTGTAAGATTGTAAAGCTCCATTGGATTTTCAAAGCGTAAATCAAATGTGCTATCTAATAACATTTTATTCAAATAATTTAGAGATAAATCATTATTATCAAGATATGTCAGTATTGTATGAATAGATTTGAGGATTTCCACAGGTTTGCTTTTCTTAGTGATTGTTTTTACTACTCTGTTTCTAAAAACTTCTTCAACACTAATTCCTTCATAAGCTAGTCGAATAAGGGGATTTTGTTGTTTGAACAAATATAGATCCCAAGATTCTTGATTATCTTGAATCCCAAGTTTCTTCTGACCTACAATGGGGGTTACATTTACTTCTAAGAACTTCAATAACCATAACAATTCAGAGATAGGTTGGTATTGAGGTTCCTTCCTTAAATCATATAATATACGCTTTATTCTCGTATATTTTTGTGGAACCTTGAGAAAAGCTAATCGATCCATTACATCTTGTGCTAATGGCGGTAAAGCATGGTAACCTACCTTTCCCATTTTGTTGATGAATAAAATTTTTCCAATCAAGTCTTCAATTTTGGGTAAATAGGGGTCGTCTTTTTCTATACACGTAGTAGCTGCTTCAATAAAATCAAGTTTCGAAATATAAGGTCTATTCCGCAATTCTTTGAATCGATATGTAGTTCTAACAATTTCTATACTATCGGCAGGACTAGTTAGATATCCTTCTTTTCTTGCTCTCTTAACAACATCAATAGCCCAACGTACTAATTGATCGTGTTGACTAATACTATATTTTTCCAACAATTTTGAAGGATCCTGCGGTTTAACTAAGTACATTTTAGATTTAATTGCATTCCATCTTGCATCGATTTCCCCTGTTACTCCTGGTAGTTGACCAAACTGTGCATCAACTGAAAGGAAATCTGATTGAACTAATCCGTATTTCCAATTCGATGTGTCGACCACTTTATTTTTACTAGTCTTACCATTCATCCCCCACTCTTCTACCATCTTTATGGCATGGGAAGCACCACAGATAAAGATACAATCATCTGGTTGAACCTTCTTACGAGATAGTACATCTTTTATTTTGTTCCACATGAAACTATCTCTATGTTTAGTTATACTTTCTACATTATCTTCCGATCCTAATCTTCTAAAGACACTACCAATGAGTGTCATTATTTGACGAAAATTCTCATAAGATGTGTCTAATAATGTGTTTTCTACGATGTCCAGCCACCATTCAGAGAAGTGTGAAACACCTGCTTTAGAAATTAATAGATCAACAAATTCTTCTCTTGAGGGTAATAAATCGGCCGTGTTAAGATGAATTTGATTTTCACTGCTTAACCCTAGTTCAGCTTCTTGCGTTTCTTCTACTTTTGTGTCTTTGAATTTTAGCTGCCAGAGGATTCTTTGTTCACAAGAAGCATCAACAAAAACAACTTCTGTATTTGCATTCTCGCTGGCATATTTGATTGCTTGATATTCAGCAGACGCTTCCGTATTTACTGCATAACAAGCAATGGGTAGTCTGTCAGGTTTAATTGTATTTGATTTTCTAACAAACCCTTGAAATGCAACAGGAAGTGTACAGTGTTTTAGATCAGGTAGAAGCTTTTGAAAATCTTCCGAAGCTTCAAGAAAGATAATTTTTGGTTTTTTCTCTGCTAGCCTCATTCTCGTCTGAATTGCTGAAGCTAATGAATGATGAGATACCGGGATGATTTCTAGTTTTTGTTTTTGAAGAACATCAATATCCTTTGTTGTTATTGAAAGTAATTTTTGATAGTTCTTTCCTTCTTCTTTTATAATATCATTGAGAATATCCAATAATGTACTACTTCTTAATGTATCTTCAAATTTAGTTTCTAGAACTGTTTCAGCAACCATTTGTTCATCCTTCTTTAATGGAATGATTTCATAGTTTTTTGACCTTCGGAATAATACTTCTTCCATTGTTCAGATTTAGCTTTATTCTTTTCGATAACTGCATGCCAGAATTTGTTCATTACAGTTAGATCTTCAGGCAATCTTCTTGTTAACCCTCCGATTAAGGATTGAGCTAGAGCTTTTTCTGGTCCAACATCTTTGAAGAAAGTATTTTGCAATAAAGCATCTTCTAAAATGCTGATTTGTTCAGCTGTTGATAAAGAGGATTCTAATCTATCGGATTCGCTTCTAGATGAAAGACTGACATCTCTTAACTCTTTGAAAGTCTCAAGCAAGATTTCTAGAAGTGAAGCTGGTATCTTCTTAGCTAAACCCTTTCTTTCCATCAGATCTTGAATTCTGAATTCTATTATCTCCTTCTCGGTTTTTTGATCAGTAACAATAGGTATAGTAACGAAATTGAATCTTCGTTTCAGAGCAGAAGATAACTCGTTAACTCCTTTATCTCTACTGTTCGCAGTGGCTATTACGTTGAACCCTTCCTGAGCATAGATAACATTCTCATCTGATAACTCAGGGATTGCGATGTATTTCTCTGAGAGAATAGAAATTAAGGAATCTTGAACATCTGAAGTACATCTAGTTAATTCCTCAAATCGTCCAATGAGCCCATTCTCCATAGCAGTCATAATTGGTGAGGGAATCATTGTATCGGTTGATTGACCTTTTGCAATAACAGCAGCTATATTCCAAGAATATTTGATCTGATCTTCTGTGGTAGCAGCTGTCCCTTGAACAACTAAAGTGGACCTCTTACTAATGCCAGCAGCTAATAATTCAGCTAACCAAGATTTTCCAGTTCCCGGCTCACCAATAAGTAAAAGTCCTCTATCACTGGCTAAAGTGACAATTGCCCTTTCTACCAAAGTTGGATTACCATAGAACTTTGTCTCGATCTTCTTACTTAATTTGTCTTTAGAAGAACTTCCTAAGATGAAAATTCTTAGCAAATGAGGGGAAATGTACCAATTTTTTGGTTTTGCGAATTTATCTATTGACTCTAAAAATACTAATTCATCACCATACAACTGTTCTACAGGAGGACGTAGAACGGTTTTTTCTTCTTTTGTTTTTGGTGAAGTAGTTTTTTTGGTTGCAGAAGTTTTAGTTGTACTTTTGCTCTTTGAACTTGTTTTTTGGTCAGTTTTCTTTTGTTCATCCAAGTTTATCACCTAGTTTAACACATATTAAGTGACATTTTATTATATAAACACTAATACTGATTTTTTATAGTGAAAAAAAAATAAAAGTAATTCTTGTGTTCCCGTCTGTTTACAGGGCTCTTATTCAAAAATACTCCTTTCTTCTAATAAGGTATCTTCTTGTATGAACGTCAGAACAGCTAGTATTGTTTTACAGACGTTTTACATGTGTTTAACATCCTTCTAATAAGTTCAATATATTAGATGTCCTTTCTATTAAAAACGCTTACCAAGATTCAATTTTTACTCCTGTTCTTTCAAAATGTTTAACATTCTTCGTAACTACAGTTTTATTGTAATTGAGTGCAATACTAGCAATTAAAGTGTCCAAAACTCCTATAGGTTTCCCATCATTGTTAAGTTGATTTAGAAGTTTTCCAAATTCTTGATCTACCTTTTTCGTAAATTCTAATAAAGTGAAAAATGAAACTAAGATACTAATCTTTTTTATTTCTTCTTCAGGTCTGGATGACTTATAAGCCCCCTTATATAATTCCCAGAGATTGACATATGATATTGCTATGCCTTTTGATTTATCCCTTATCTCTTCTAATTTGCTTAATGCTTTTGGATCTTTTCTTAAAACCATTATTAGAAAATCTGAATCTAGAAGCAAATAACACACCTAATAACGAAGCTTTAAATCAGCTCTTTCATTATACGCTCTTTCAAGAAGTTCTGCCAATTCTTCAGTGTCTTCTACTTCTAACCATTTCAATAATGCTAAGACATTGTTTTCTTTTATTTTTGGTCTAGGAATTTCATCAGTTTTGATATTACTTAGATATATACTGCCTACATTCCAGGACTCTATTGTCTCTAGATCTTGATTCCCCCCAAGATTTAATAAGAGATGCTCTAAAGAAATTAAGTAAAAACGAGTAGAATGCTAAACTCTATAGGTTTTTGAAAATTTTAGAATACCATCTATTACAAAGAAAAGGTTTCCACACCTTAGAATTGTTCTTTCAATGTCAATTTTTCTTTATTCAGATGTTCATGAGTGCTATGCCTAAAAGTCTTGGAGGTTTAGAAGTAGGTGTCGTTTACATCGAAACTGAGAGAACCTTTAGACCAGAAAAAATTGTGCAAATATGTAATAGATTCAATGCTCCTCATTATCGTCATAAGAAGTTTAAACATATTCGTTTAATTTTCAATTCTCTGAAAATTTATCGAAATAATTTGAATTCTAACTTGATTCTATAATAGTAGTACAAGGTTCAAATACTACTGAGAAATATTCTTCAGTGATTTGGTGTGCGAAAACAAACGTAAGGCACTCGCCTACAGTAAACGTCTGATTGACGCTCCCCCTTACTGCAACAAATCCGTACCCTACAATAATAAGGGAAGAACCATTCTGATGACTACCAATGTTTGTTGTGAGTGTGTCTGAAGCGTTGCTTATTGAAAGGTTGTAAAGATAATAATAGGAATCATAGAAGGAGTCGTTATCCGTATCAACCACCAACTCCCTAATGACAATAAATGATCCTTGGGTGTCTTGGGGGACATGGGTAAAATTAATGTCTATCGAAACCATAAACTCGAACGTTCCGTTTGCTAAGAATTGTGCCTCAGTAATCGTACATGCTCTCTTTATGTCCATATCCAACCCTATCTTGGAATCGAAGGAGTAGTAATCACTTAGATCAACATACAATGGCAGAACAAAACAGGAGGTGCAAAGAGACAATATTAGGAGAATCGACGTGACGATTTGTACCGAGGGTTTGTGAATAAATTCTTCCTTTGTAGAACTTAACTCTTCTCTCTCATAAGAACTGAGTTGCTGGGCTCTTTTTCTCTTCCTTTTTCTAACATAGTAAAATACAGCAATTAGAACAAAAGCTACTGCAAAAGGTTCAATCTCAACTTGCAAGAGTGTACGTAGTATTTCCCAACTAACCATCCCTCCTAAAAAAAACAGAGAACCGTAGAAGAAGTAAACCCCCCAGAGTATTATTCCCATCCCTCCAATAAGGAGCAACAAGAGAACACGCTTCTTTGGTGTTTTGATTTCCTCTTGTTCAGGAAATGTAAAGGGTTCCTTTATGATATTGAAGAATATAAAAAGCAGTATAATAATGGCAGCTACAGAAAACACATAAGAGGCAGTTAGAACGAGTTGAATCTCAGCTTTTTCATCTATTGCAAACAAATAGGAACTAATGACCGAAGTTCCATCACCTGTTATAAACAGAGTAAGAGGCATCATGATTAGATGGAACTTAAATAGATTGGTAAAATCCTTGGTAAAGAGAAAGAAACTCGTCTCATTCTTTCTAAATGCTTTTGCAGGAACAACTAGAAAGAACACCCCCTGAACCAGCAGGAGGGTCACAACTATTAATAGTAATGACAGATAGGTTCTAGAAAAGACAATTTCAATAGAATATGGAGCTTCAATGGTAGAGAGAGCACTCCACAAACTGATTGAACCTGATTTTACTGCCGTCCCTCTAAATAACAGATGAATAACGGTTCTCACCGCCAGATAGATGGATGTTAGACCTGCTTTTCTGGGAAAGAATCTACAGAACACCATATTGAGGAGAAAAATGATTGTAGACACACCCCAAAACAATGTTACTGGAAACTTTTCAGTTATACCTGGCCATTCCATTGTTTGAATAATAAAAGTGCTTGAATTTGATGCAACTTGTGTAACATCCAATAAGATAGAACTCGTTTTTGCCCGTAAAATTTCTATCTGAGTAAGTACGATGGTAAGAGAAAAAACAAGAACGTTTGAACAGAGAAAAGCTATGTTATAGAGTTTGCTTTTAAAAAATACAAGCTGTTTCAGTTTGTCAGTCTTGGTGAGTTCAACCATCTGCATGTTCCTTTTCAATATTAAATGCTAATCTGTTTTGCAGAAATATAAATCTTGTCCAATCTTTAATCATACTACTATTCTTATTTCAGCAACCCTTATTTAGCTATTAAAGTAAGTACTATTTGCGTCATCAGATAAACGATATATTTAGAGAGAGAGCTTAAGACAAGTTGACGTATCATTAATGAGGTATTAACTAAAATGAAATATCAAAAAATATGTAGTATAATTATAATTGTCTTGATGGTACCATCAACAGTTATGGTGACAGCTTATTCAGAAAGAGAACAAGAAAACCAAGACATGTATGAATTACAGGTCGATATTTTCTTTGACAAATCTAGTTCAACAACTGAAAAGCTGGTGAGAGAACTGAAAGAACTCTTAGATAAAGCTTCACTAACTTATCAATGCAAAAGTCTAGAAATCTTAAATAGAAAATCTACCGCAACTGATTCAAAATATCAAATCTACGTTTTTCATGGAAGTGAAGAAGGACTTATGTTAAATCAAAAAACATATTCATGGGATAGTCTAAGCTACCTATTGAAGCGAAATGAAGCAAAGCATCAATATCTGCTTTCATGCTATTCTTCAAACATCAACAAATTCTTAGATTACGATCTGTTTTCATTAGATGGAGAAGTTGATTATATGTGTGCATACATAAGCTTCTTGCTAGCACTCCAAGAAGATATTAAGGAGGACAATAGTAGGATGTCGAAAGTAATTTTTGAAGAGGCAATCACATATACTAACAAAAACAAATACAATCTTCTAGATAGACTGATCACACCATTAGAGTCCCTTTCTTTTAATTGTCTCAAAAGTGAAACAAGTGTCCAATATGGTGCATTACTCCCAACTATAAGGTTGTTGAAAGATGGAACAAGAGCACTTGCATCTATTATAGCTTACAGTTGTTCAGGAGCAGCTCTAACACAAGCTGCATTTAGGGCTATCTTCAATATGTTTGTAAGTACCATGTATCCAGGTTTCTTTGGTTATCTCTTAACAATGGAAGAGTGGGAAACATGGGTACAAGAGATTTTTGCTGAAGTCGACTCTCAAGAATTTAAAACAGAAGGATTAGAGGGTGCAGTAACAGATTTAGTAGCAGATTTATTACCAGATATCGTAACTCTAGCAAACGATGCATTAGGTTCAACAATTGTAGCAGATATCTTAGAATCTATTAGTTTTGTTAATAGTATGACATCAATACTGGTTACAGTGTATTCTTTTAGTAACAAAGATTGGGATTTCAATTAT
This sequence comes from Candidatus Heimdallarchaeota archaeon, assembly GCA_021399395.1. Classification (GTDB taxonomy): domain Archaea; phylum Asgardarchaeota; class Heimdallarchaeia; order Heimdallarchaeales; family Heimdallarchaeaceae; genus UBA460. Next base: position 5,985 of record JAAFKJ010000005.1, on the reverse strand, counting down.
GTACCACTATCTGATGGTGTTGCTCAAGATTTAGATATAGAAACTTATAACGAAGTGACTATATATTATTTTACTCCTACGGGGGATAGTTTATATGAAAAACTTGAAGATCTTGAAGATGCAATCATAAATAACTATAACAACATAGATTCTAAACTTGATGTAGTATGTAGTAAGCTTGATTCTGTTCTAAGTAACTATAATGCATTAACCTTTCCTGATGATCTTGACGATAGATTTTATCTATGGTATGATTTAGCTGATGCAACTTTGGATGATATTGATACAACTCTTTTACCATATATAGATACTCACGCATATACTAATACATATATCGAAATGATTATTGATAATGTTGAAGGTGGATGGTGGGGAGGTAACATTCACATATACTATCATTTCTCCAATTTAGGAGGTAACCAAGTGCCGTTATCCTATTTTCGAGTAGACTGACACGAATCTACTAAAAACCAAGACAGATATGATCAATTCAATTATGACTACTGGTTAGTTCCTGGTCAAACAGTATACTATGATTTTGCCTGGACAAAGAAGATTATGAGCAAATCATATGTTAGTTGGTATTCTACTGCGACAATACTTCATGGAGATTTAAAAGGTAGTTTTAAAGACGCACACAAATTTACAAACGATTATTTCCCAAAATCATATAATTCAGATTTGACATATACATTGAGTGGGAATCCAGACGAAGACACAATAAAATTTGAGATTCAGCAAGTAAATGATATTTATGCTAGATTTTTGTATATTTATATAAATGGTGAAACAACTCCCTCTTACAGCTATACTATAGGAACATATCTTGAAAAACAGATTACTCATCCTACTCCAATTAATACGATTAAATTTAGAATCTATTGGGGAAGCTATACTGAGCAAGGTTGGTTACTCATGAATTTCATTTCTTATTAACTCTTTTTCTTTTTTTTTCTAAATAAATTATAAATTACTGTCATTTACTTCTGACAAGAATCATTGTAATTTAGTAAAAATGTGAGTCTATACAATAATCAAAATGATATTCTCTCCCAGAAATTATCTGAAATCCCTGTCATGGCTATAATCAGCTATAATTCAGGTATAACGAAATAGAAAGGAATTAGTACTTCTGCTAATTCAATGCATCTTGAACTAAATACTTAATTGTTAAGTGAGTGTATAGCTTCTGATTTAAATTGTATTAAAATATAAGGAACTCAGTACCGAATATTCCGAATACATGCCGAACAATCGGTATTTTCAAGCTGATATTGTTACTAAAGAGTGTATTACTATTGATTCTTGAATACCGAAATACAGAATATAAGATAAGTATGTAAGAAAATTATAATCAATATAAAGTATAATTGCTGGGGAGCAGTTAAAAGACCTAACATCTTACTCTCTCTTTATTTTGTAATTTGTGCCTTATTTTTACACAAAGACCTTTTAGCTTGGTTAGTAAAACCTACGTATAACCCATATTACATTTTGGTGCAACAAAAATTGATTAGATTAGATTTTTTATTTCTCCATGATAGATCCACTTTGCCAAAAAATTTGTCTCATTCATCTGAATCCTCTAAATGCTTTACAGAGAGTCTTAGAGTAAATAGGAGCAACATAAAACGGGTATCTTCTTAAAAGATCACTTTATTAGATACTCGACCTTACTGGAAAGAAGAGGGGTTTGCATTGATTTGCAATAGTTTGTACTACTTGAACCCTTGATAAATATCTGTCATTAATCGTCACGATACCTTTAAAAAATAATATTGGTATAGTACCATTTAATTAGATATGGGATTATTATTGCACCTTATCGAATCTATTAGTTGATTTATTAAGTCACTACCCATATTTAGTAGGAAGGAAATTTATGAAACAAAATAAAATGAAAATGAATGCTATTGCATTTACATTGATTATTATCTCTATGTCACTTGTTATGGCACTTTCTACACCAGTAAACAGTGTATTAGCCGTAAAACTAAGTGATGATGATGCTACAAATCTTAGTATTCAAACACTGAGAAACAACATTGATAATGTAATAGTGGTCGATTATGATACTTTGGAATACTCTATTTATATTAATAGAATTATAGCCCCCGTTATCTGGGTTGGACATGGAAACGAAAATGGTGTTACCTTCGAAGGAGAACAAATTTCTTGGAATGATTTCAGTAGGAATATCCTTAAAACCTTAAATTCGGACATTATGTTATCTTGTCATTCAAGTAACTTAATAGAAAAAACCGCTTTAACGACTTCAGAAGTATTCACTTTTAATGGTATTGTAGATGCTGTGCTGGGAGCTTTAATTGCTTCAATGGTTTGTTCTCAAACAGTTGACGTAGGAGATAGTCTTCTGAATAGATTGGAGTCGATTATATCAAACAAAGACGAACTAACCCCACTTCTTATTGATGGTAAAGGTATTGGTCCAATTGGACTCGACCCTGGCGATGGTGGAACTATGGGGTATTGTTACTGGGTTGAGCCAACTCCTGATATTATGGTTCCAATACTTACAGACCAATATTGGGCAGGAAAACTAAGTGGAGCAGAAGCTATGTGGTATATTATACAATGTATGTTTCTTGGTGTGGCAATAGGTATTGGTGAAGCTGCTGCAGGAGTTACAATGTGGCATCCAGCTTTCCAGACCCTGAGTGCATATGTTTCAACACTTGTGTTAACAAGGCTTTTCACAATCTTGATATATGATTGTTTAGGTTTAATATCAGATGAGGCAGCACTCGCATCAGCATTTGGGTCATCTTGTATGTTAGGTGAGTCATACTTCAATTTGATGTGGTTCATGATAAAAGGTTTCATGTCTTGGTACAATTCACGGGATCCTGCTCTTAAACAGAATATATTGAGTTTAATATTTATTTCAGCAATATTATCTCTTCTTTTACTAATTGTATCAGATGGTATCGCTTTTTTTGTGAGGTTGGGCATATATACTATTAGTTTTGCAATTCTAATAATCGGTTTAGTAGCAGATTTTAATGATGTTGATATGATTGTTGGATGAATTTTCAACTTCAATATCATTTTTTCTTTTTTCAACAACTGTGGTTTTTCTAGTCATATTGTATCGAAAATCGAGGTCTTGAAAGTAGATGGCTTTGCAGTAAAATGAAAAGTTAATATTCAAATTTTTTTTTCAATTATTCTAGTAGTATGTATTATGATGTTGGTTTCAATTTGCTTATCGATAATAGCATATCATTGATTATAGATTCTTCCAGTTCACGCTCTTGTTTTTCTGTTCTAGCTTCCTGATTATATCTATGCATATCAATTTCTTCCAATACCTCTTGATTTCCCCTTTTCATTAATCTTTCAAGAATCAACCAACTTTCTCTATTATCCCATAGAAATCGATATTCTGAACTATCAATTTCATATTCAAGTGTCCAGCATCCAAAAGCACTATCATCATATTGTATATTACCAATTTTTACTCCCATTCTTCCAAGTTCGGATTTTATTTTTTGTGTAAAAAAATGAGGATTATTATATTCATATTGATCAGAATTCATCTATTTGCACTAATACCTTATCATACATTTAAGTCGTTCTCATAAATCTTTCTCGGAAGGAAGGTGCCTTTGCAATAAAATGAAAATATTAGAATAAGAAAAAAATAGTTGGATAAATTGGTTTTGTATAGAGGAGTTATTTAAACTCCTCCAATCCATATCCTTCTTCAATTAATTCAGTTAAGCTTTGTATAAACCTTGTAAATGGAGCGCCGTCTACGACTACATGGTCAACCATTAAAGTTAGATCTACGCATTCTCTGACTTCTACCTTATCATCAATAACTACAGGTCTTTTTGAAATTCCACCAATCAAAACATGTAGAGTCTCAGAAGAGATCACTATTCCCCAACCTCCGATTTTGGCAAACATTCCTATTGATGTTATGGTTGCTGTTCCTAGGAATTTCTTTCTTAATGGCGGGTGATTATTTACATACCACCAGATTATTTTTCTTACGAATCTTGGCAAAGAAGCGAAGAAACTTAGGGTTCTAGTAGTTTTATCTTTCTTTGAACCAAGAATTGGACCATCTGACTTTTTTGTTTGAACACTTCGAATTTCTTCATGGATCTCTTTGAAACTTTTTTCATTAGCTCGCCTTATTATGTATTTGGTGGGCACTCGTTTCCCACCTAATTCTCTTTCAATAACAATGCCAACATCAAAATCATCGAAAGTATAAATCTTATTTCTCTTCTTATACGCATTCAGTTCCTTATGTTTACTTACTGCTTTACCAACACAGGTAATAATCCATCCTGTAAAAGACAAGCTATTTCCAGTTTTTTCTTTGTAGTTTCGGAAAATTTTTCTGGGTTCTGAAACATCAAGCGTGATCATTGCTTTTACATGATGTTTTTTTGATCCCTGTTCCACCAAATCAATAACCAATTTCCTGCTTTCAGGATATTTTGAAATTTCATAACGCTTACTCTTGCTCATTTTTAAAACCAATGACAATTCTGAGTTGCTCTCAGAGTTTCCTTTTCTTAGACTTATTAATTAATTTTTGTAGGAAACAATAAGAAAAAATCAATTAAAAAGATTCTCTATTATTTGAACTTGTATTTTTTCAAAACTAAATCTCTCTTCAATTGAATTGTCCTTGAATGTGTATCTAGACCCCACCAAATCTATTATCTTCATTATTTCCAAAAAACACTTGGCTTCCCTTAGAAACAGAGAAAATTGTACACATATATCTCACATCAACTTGTTTGTTTCTACAATTATAGACACTTATAGAATTTCCGTAAATGCTTATAAGGCTAACACAATACAGTTCCTTATGACTAAATGGGATAATACAACAGATGTATTAATAGTGGGATCGGGAGGAGGGGGAATGACTGCAGCTCTTGTAGCAAAGAAAGCTGGCTTAGATGTCATTCTCATAGAAAAGACACAATACTATGGCGGTTCTACTGCTCTCTCTGGGGGAGGTGTTTGGATACCTAATAACTACCTTCTAGAGAAGAATGGTGTTGATGATTCAATTGAAAAAGCTAGAACTTACATGGATAATACTGTTGGAGATCGTGTTCCTTCAGAATTCAAAGAAGCTTATTTAGCTAATGCACCCAAAATGATTGACTGGCTGAGAGAAAATTCTAAGGTTAAGTTTCTTTATGTTCCAAACTACTCAGATTATCATCCAGAAAGACCTGGTGGAAGTGCTAGAGGTCGAGCTCTAGAAGGTAAACCATTCAATGGTAGAAGACTGAAGAAGGATTTGAAAGATATAAATGCTTTACCATATGATGTTCCTCTTGGAATTAGTTTCTCTATCTCAGAGTATCATGATTTAGGAATGATAATGTCAACTTGGGCTGGAAAATGGACTGCTCTTAAAGCTGGAATGCGAGCTATCTTTGGTTTATTGATTCGATATAGACACCTTACTTTGGGAAATGCATTAATTGGTAGGTTGAGAAAATCTATGCAGGATGCTAACATTCCTCTTTGGCTTAACACTCCCTTTGAAGATTTAATATTGGAAAAAGACAAAGTAGTTGGTGTAGTTGCTAGGAAAGAAGATTCTGAAATAAGAATAAAAGCTGAAAAAGGTGTAATATTTGCTGCTGGAGGCTTTCCACATAACTTGGAAATGAGAGAAAAATATCATCCAAAGCCTATAACAACTGAATGGACATCAGCACATTTTGGAAATACTGGAGATGCGATTTTATCAGGAATGAAACATGGTGCTGCTGTTGATCTTATGGATGATGCTTGGTGGGGACCCTCTTCTGCTCCACATGAAGAACCACCTTTCTTCCATGTTGGAGAACGAGGTTATCCCGGAGGAATTATGGTTAACAAAGCAGGTAAGCGTTTTACTAATGAATCTGCAAGTTATGTAGTAGTTGTACATGAAATGTATGAAAAACATTCAGACAAAATACCTCATGTTCCGAGCTA
>JAAFKJ010000058.1 GCA_021399395.1 Candidatus Heimdallarchaeota archaeon | reverse complement strand
TTTTTGAATTACTTTATCTAGCTACTTTTTTCTCTTTGAATTGATCGATTGAGTAAAAAACACAGATGCGTTTCATATCCTTATCTTCATGAGGTAAAGCATACCAAGCACGAACTCTCCCTAAAGGAGCTTCAATGCTTCTGTAAAGTTCTTCTAAGTAACTCATAATACTTTGATCTTCTAATTCTTCTTTTGGAATGTCGAAGTAATTTATGAATTCCATACAATAAGAATCAACATTTAACTTTTTTAAACAGTGTATTACGGAGGACTCATAATTATCTGAAAATTCCTCCTTTATAATATGAAACCTTTCTTTAAGATAAACATCCTTTTTAATTGACAAGGATAGGTGAATTAACGATGCCTTTAGACATTGAAACCCCCCTACTCCCAAGAGGAGACCAGCCAAAAGCAATCGAAAAATTAGTTGATGGTATAAATAAAGGATATCCCAAACAAACACTTCTTGGAGTAACTGGTAGCGGGAAAACTTTCAGTATGGCTCACGTTATTAATAAGATAAAGAGACCAACTTTGATTATTGGTCCAAATAAGACTCTTGTTGCTCAATTATTTGGAGAATTCAAGACTCTCTTTCCAACTGCTAGTGTTAACTACTATGTTTCTTTTTATGACTATTATCAACCAGAAGCATATTTACCTTCCAAAGACCTTTACATCGAAAAGGACGTGGACATTAATCGTGAGATTGAACGACTAAGACATACAGCTCTTGAAGCTTTAGCAACTAGAGACGATGTAATAATATGTGCATCTGTTTCCTGTATTTACGGTACAGGTCATCCTGATGTATATCGTTCTAGAAAAATTGCACTAAGTGTTGGGGATACTCTTGACCGCCAGGATTTGATGTTGGAATTAGTTAAGAATCAATATGACAGAAACGATATCTCTCTTGAACGTAAGAGTTTCAGAGTAAGAGGAGATTCTATTGATATTTTTCCACTTTATGGTGATTATGTATACCGCATTGAGTTTTTTGGAGATGAAATAGAGCGGTTAACTGCAAGACATCCGGTATCTGGAGAAAAAATCCGAGAATATCCTCAAATGTCTATTTTTCCAGGAACTCAATATCTAGCAAATGATGCTTTCTTCGAAACTGCTTTAGAAGATATTAAATTAGAGTTTGATATGCGATTAGCTGAATTCAAGAAAGAGGGAAAAATTGTAGAGGGACATAGATTAAAACAAAAAACACTCTATGATTTGGAACTTCTTAGAGAAACTGGAGGATGCTCGGGAATTGAAAATTATTCACGTCACTTCGATAGAAGAAAATCTGGAGAAAAACCTTATACTCTTCTTGATCATTTTCCAGATGATTTTCTTCTGATAATTGACGAATCTCATCTTACAATACCTCAACTTCACGGCATGTTCGGTGGAGATCATTCAAGAAAGAAGAATCTTATTGATCATGGTTTCAGGCTTCCTTCAGCGTCCGATAACAGACCCTTCAAGTTCGATGAAACTGAAAAATATATGAAAAAGGTTATTTTTGCAAGTGCTACGCCTGGTCCTTATGAGCATAAGAATTCCAAACAGATAGTTGAACAGATTATTCGTCCAACTGGCCTTATAGATCCTAAAATAGAAGTTAGAAAAACAGAAGGACAAATACTTGACATAGTGAGTGAAATCAATCTAAGAGTAGCCAAAGGTGAAAGAATTCTAGTTACCACACTAACAAAACAGAGTGCAGAGATGCTTTCCGATTACTTACTAGAAATGGCAATCAAGTCAGTTTACTTACATCATGAAGTTGACACTCTTGATAGAATCGAGATTCTTAAAGATTTAAGACTTGGTAAGTATGATGTGGTTGTTGGGATTAATTTGTTGCGAGAAGGCTTAGATCTTCCAGAAGTTTCTCTAGTAGCTATTCTTGATGCTGATAAAGAAGGGTTTTTGAGATCACGAAGTTCTTTGATACAACTTATGGGTCGTGCAAGTAGGAATGTTCATGGTAGTGTTCTTCTTTATGCAGATAAGTTAACAGATTCTATGAAAGCTGCCATAATGGAGAACAACAGAAGAAGAAGCATCCAGCAAAAGTATAATCAAGACCATGGTATTATACCAACAACCATACGTAAAGAAGTCAAATCTATAGTAGAACACCTTATGCAAGTAACTCCAAAAGAAGAAGATAGAATTGAAGTTCCTGAAGGTCTAACATCAGAAGATATTTTCTATGTTATTGATGATTTGAAAGGAAAAATGGCAGAAGCTGCTGGAACTTTAGACTTTGAGAAAGCTGCCATATATCGAGATAAAATTAAAGAACTTGAGAAAATGGTGAACTCTAAATGAGCCTCTTCTCGGATCTTGAAGATATCCCGAACGAACCAGGAGTTTACTTAGTTAAAGATAAGGCTGAGAAGGTAATTTACGTAGGTAAAGCAAAGAATTTGAAAAACAGAGTAAAACAACATTTTCAAACCACTTCCATCCCTAAAGAAGATAAACTTCAAGAACTGGCTCATAGAGTTGATTGGGTTTTAGTAAGAAACGAATCTGAAGCACTGATTTTAGAGAGGAAATTGATCAGACAATTATCTCCTAAACTAAATAGTATGTTGAAGGATGATAAATCAAATCTACTTATTCGAATAACGATGGAACAAAACTTCCCACAAATTCTCGTTGCTAGAGAAACAGATCCTCGTGTGAGTAAGAGTGTATACTTTGGGCCATTTACTAATAATACAATGCTTAGGCAGACAGTTAAACTGGTCTTAAAATTATTCCCAATTTGTAATTGTGGTAAAAATTTTGAGAAAATCAGAGAAAAAGGCATTACAATTAGGTGTATGAGATCTAGGTTGGGAAGGTGTTTAGCTCCGTGGAAGAACGACATTACTCCAGAAGAGTACAGAAGAACAGCTAAAAATGTTATATCTTTTCTTAGAGGAGACGTTGCAAGATTACTCGATACTCTTGAAGAAGAAATGTGGACTGCTTCAAAGGATGCGAATTACGAAAAAGCAGCAAAAATAAGAGATCTTATACATGCAGTAAGAACAATTCTGAATATTCAGGAAGATCTTAAATCTCAAAGAAAAAACGTTGATGTATTGGTTTTCACTGAAAAAGAAGGTGATATGGCTTTTTGTAAATTGGAGATTCGAGAGTATCGTATTCACAATATTATGAACGATGTTTTCCCAAAGGAAGATGGGAAATTGAAAGAATTGGGCGAAGTGTTGGCCTTTATTTATGGACAGGAAAAACGAAGATTTCCAATTTTGTTAGAAGAGAAGTTTACAAACCGGTTTGAGAAAAACACTGATGTTTCATTGAAACATCCAACTAACAAAGTTTCTGAACAATTATGTAAAGTCGCAGAAAAGAACGCTATTAATGAGTTGCGAAGATATAAGCGGGATATTCAATATAGAAAAGAATCAGAAAATGTTCTTGAAGAAATGCAAGAAAAATTTCAGCTTCCAGATTTGCCTACAATAATCCATGGATATGATATCTCAACATTGGGAGGATCACATTCTGTTGGTTCATGTGTTGTTTTTCAAGATGGAAAACCTCAGAAAAAACTCTATAGACGCTTTCAGATTCGTAAAGAGTATTCTGAGCCAAATGATTATGCAATGATGGAAGAAGTAGTTACAAGACGATATAAATCTGAGACTTTGAAAAATGACCCTCAGCCTCAATTGATTATCATTGATGGTGGTAAAGGGCAACTAAACGTTGCAATGAAAGTACTCAAAAAACTCAAGATAGATGTGCCGATTATCAGTATAGCAAAGAAGAGAGAAGAAATATATGCAGAGTGGTCGGATGAACCAATTGATATAGAAAAGGATTCTAGTGTGCAACGTTTGGTTCAATACGTAAGAGATGAATCACACCGATTCGCAATCAATTATCATAAAACTTTGAGATCTAGGTCTGTAAAAGATTCTGCTTTTGAAAGAATAAAAGGTATAGGAAAAGCCAAAGTTTCAAAACTTTTTCACGAATACAAAACTTTAGCTGAAATATCTAAGGTGCCAAAAGAGGAAATCATGAAAAAATTAGGTGTAAACGAGGAAATTGCAGAACAAGTTTTATCCATGACCAAAACGATTCTAAATAAGTCTCCATATGATGACTAAAGTCATAAACCATTTTTGTCTAGAAAGCTTTTAACGCTAATGAGATGCGATTTTACAGAGTGTAATAGTCGTAGAAAGGAATACTATATATAGGAAATTAACCATTACTAATATTAGTTAAGATTGTTCTTAACTCGGTGATAAAATGAAAAAAAAAGAAATTATTACAAGCGGGGTTCTAATTCTTCTATTCTCATTAACCTTTGTGACACCTGCAAATGCAGAGACAACTTGGGGATTTGAGATAGATAAAAACTATGTTTATGAGTTAAATAAACTAACAATATTTGGTACACCTCTTCAGTTTGAATTCAAAGATGAAGCACGATTACGAATTGTATTCAATGATTTCAATGATACAGGTTACTCTTACAATGTATATAATGATACACACTTGTTGGATGAAACATCAACCGTTTTCTTATCAACTGAGGTAGAAAATGAAACACTTGTTCTCCCACAAGGATTACCAATAGCTCTCCCCTTAACATTAGGAGATATACCTGATTATTTGGCCTACTTCGGAGCGATTATAGATCAAACAGGGTCGATGATAATATTAGATGATATAATGGAAAATATAACAGATTATATGGATGTAACATATTTGAATGTCTATTCTGTGTATGATGCCAACTATCTAAGTGCAAAACTAGATCTATTTGCTCCAACGGTGAATGCTTCAGTTCTAACTGATCTTCTGGGAGACATGGACTCTGGAGATATACCAATTTCAATACCAACAAACATCACAGAATTCAAACTAAATGCTACTTTGGCATTTGATGCAACAACTGGTTTGTTTGATCATTTAATAATAACTTTGAGGTCTTTATCAACAGACGAATATAATTATGTAGATGATTTCAATGCTGATATAGAGTACGAATTATACAAACCTACTGAGCCTGAACCTACAACAACTGTATCTTATGCTTGGGTAGTGCCAATTGCTGTGGCTGTAATATTTGCAAGTAGTTTATTTACGAGAAAGAGGAAATAATCCTCATCTTTTTCTTTTTACAAATACTTTTTAATCCTATTTACTAATCCAGATTTGAGTAACGTGAGTCTCAGACCTGAGGAATATTCAATTCTTAACCACATATTTCAAGAACCGATTATTCCTTATAGCAGATTAGCAGAGAAAATTAAATTATCAGCTCCTACTGTTAAGAAGAGGGTCGAAAATCTACTCAATGAGTCGATAATAAGAAAATTCCATGCAGAATATCATCCAGAATCATTAGGTCTTGAAAGTCATATTTTTCTTCTTAAAATTAATTCTATAGATAAATACAGAATTGTAGAACGAATTATTGATTATCACCCTTATCTCGTTATTAGACAAAGATGTTATGGAGGAATAACGGGTATATTTCTAAAGGTTCATGTTCCAATTGGGTCTATCAACCTATTTGTCTCATTCTTAAATCACTTAAAAGACAATAATCTTGTTGAAGAGATTGTTCATTCAACAACCATTGGACCTGGTATCAAGACAAGAATAGATCTAACGTATTGGAACCCAACTCAAAGTGTTTGGTCTTTTAAATGGGATATGTGGAAGAAAAATATAGATGTTGTTGATTATGTTCCGCAATTTGATTATTTTCAGAAAATCTCTCGTGAAAAACCAAAAAATGTTTTGAAACAATTAAGTTATTTAGACTTTCAGATTCTGAAAGAATTAGTACTCGATCCAACTCAGAAATATGCAACTCTATCAAAACAGCTGGGGATACCTCAATATACCTTATCAAGGAGAAAGAAGTTTCTTAGCAAATCAGTAATCCGAAATTATCTAGTTGATTTTAATCGATCTTTTTTTGGTCTTGAAGATGAGCTGGTCTTTAAAGCAATCTGTGGGCAAAGAGCCATGTCCAAAATCATTTACCTACTTCGAGAGTTAGCCCTTCCATATGAATCTGATTTTCGTGAAACAGAGAAAGGATTTCTTTGGAAAATCTTATTGCCTCCGAAAGATAAACTAGAACTGTTCAATATTCTATGGTCCTTGTTCCCAGATCTTCAAATAATGATGTTAGACCCACATACCACTATTACTAAGGACTTTAATCCAAATAATTACTCTTTTATTGATCATTCTTGGAAAGATACAGAGGAATTCATGATTGACCAAATATTAGAAAAAGCAAGAGGGGAGCTTCTTCTTGCTTGATATTATCAAACAATCGCTCGCAATTCTTGAACAATCTCATATTTCATTTGTTTTCTAATAATAGGTATCATCCCAAATAGAGCAGCTAAACACAATGATGCGAGAATGATGAATAGTGCCAGACCATCTACATGAAGTACTAATGGAATAACTTCTTCTGCAACCAATAATGGCTTAATAAATAACAGCGAAAAGGCTGTAGCCGCAATACCTAACGGACCTCCTATTAACAATGTTACTGCAAGAAAAGTTGACACCTCACTAATCAATAGTCCGCGAACTTTCGTCTGATTCCCACCTAATGCAAGCAGAACTGCGTTTTCTCTCCTTCTCTGTTCCAAAATGAAATCAGTTGAGATGAGAATATAGATAACTCCAATTACATTTAGTATGATGGCGCCAGCTAAAAGAATAACTGTTACAGGAGGGATGTATTTGTCAATGAAGTAACCAATGTAGTCTGGGTTGATTTGCTCTGGATTGACAGTTAAAAATGGAAACATACTCTCTATTTCTTGTTTGATTTGGTCAGCATTTGCTCCTTCTTTCATTGAAGCTAATAGGAGAGTTCCATTATGAACATCCAATTCCTCAATAAGTACCTTTTTGTTCATAAGAACCCAATCGTCAGTTTCTCTATTCATCTTAGGGTCGTAACCATGTGAAACACCCAATCCTGGAGCTGATTCAATTACTCCTGTGATGGTTAAGAATTGTGTTTCTCCAGATCCAGTGAAGCCTGCAACTTCGATTTCTGCACCCAATTCTAAATCCAATCTTCTTACTAGATAATTACTGAGAATCAAACCTTTTTCAGATGTTTTTTCAGTAAAAACACCAAATACTCCTCCAGCAACAGCAATTGGTGCTTGTTGTTCGTCAAGAGTCATGAGCCCTTCTTCAGCTGTCATATTAACAAAACTCATATCTGTCCACCTACCGATTTCCAGAAACTTATCTGGATCAATTCCATAGACTTCTATCCGTATTTGAGTTCCCCATAGAGCTCTTATTGTTTGAAAACCTGTAATGTCTTTGATACCTTCAATTTGTCCCAATGTTTCTTCCATATAGGATATATTTACTGATAGAAGAGATTCAATTCTAAGGTCTGCTCCCATTCTATAGTCATCCTCAATTTCATTATTATAAATGGTTGAAGATCTCAAGGTTACTAAAGTAGTAAGGAGACATATTGTTAGAACTAAGAAGAAAGTAAGATCTGTAAGATTCTTTCTTTGACGCTTAAGATTCTTAAGAATCATGAAGGAATTTCTCTTAAATAAAGTCTTATAGACTTTTCCAAGTTTCATGATTATTTTATTTATCCCTAAAGATATGAAATAACAAATGAAGAATAGTAAAACTATAAACACTAATAGTGCTTGAATACTAATTGATAGCGTGCTAAATCCAAAACTAGAGGTCCCCGCTACCTGCCTGTAATATTCTATCATTAGGAAAATAAAACCTGCCAATATTAAGACAAATGAACCAACTTTGACGGATGTCTTGATGATTTTTTGACCTCTTTTAGTCATTATTTGTGATTCGTGAATGTCTTTCCTTACAAAGGTTATAACGTTATACAATGTCATACCCAAATAGATTCCCAGAACTAAAACCGTGAAAATCTCTATGTAATAGGGTGAAATCTCCAAATAGCTGAAATATCTTGAGAAGAATTCTTTACTAAAGAACCCATCATCATGACCAAACGAAGGTATCAATCCAGACAAAAGAATACCTATTCCAATACTCAATACAAGTGAAATCGTACTTATTAAAAGAAATTCCCCAAAGAACATCATTATTATTTGTCCGCTTACTGCACCTTTGGATCTTAAATAGGCAATTTCCTCTTTTCTTTTTCTAACCGTCATCTGCGAAGATAAAATTGTTAGAATTATAGATACTGCAATTGTAGGTAAGAATACTACTGTTGAGCCAAAACTGCGAGTATATTCATCTGCCATTGCTTGGATTTCTTGAGATAAAATATTGGCGAATGCATGCCAATATCTAAATTCTATTCTTTCTTTTAAAGCATAAATTGTATCGGGCATATCGGCTATGCCTGCTGCTCTCAATTCTTGACCGCTTACCTTTACAAGTAGTTTAGGTATCAAGCCATTAGAATCCATAATATTGAGATCTTCTATTCCCAAGCTTTCTTTAGGAAAGAAAATTGAATCTAGAAGAACTCCTCCAGTATTTCCAATCCCCCCTAACATTTTTGCGATTATAGTGTTTTTTCCTACATATTTGTAAATTCCAGAAATTGTAAAGTTTTCAAAAGTTGTGTCATCAATATCGTAGTATACCATCTGGTGTTCTCCGATATCGGTATTAGGTATATATCTGGTAATAGCTACACTGATTTGATCTCCGGGGGAAATGGTTTTGTTATAAATAACTCCAAGTTGTTTGGCTTGAACATAGCTGATCATAATTTCTCCTTGATTTAAGGATGCATCACCATCAACTTCCAAATTCAGTTTGATTCTTTCCATAGCTGCTGAGGAAACAATATGTGCAGCTGAAATTGATAAAGGATCATCTAAATCATCTTGTTGTTCTTCTGGATACCAAGTATAATTGTCAGCTTTACCCTCGAAATTAAATAGCGCAACAGTCGGATAATACCAATGTACATCCTCTACAAGAGGATCATCGAGCACATAGGTAAACACAGGTTGCATATGATTTGGGAGGAAAGTAGACACATACATTTCATAATCTAAAGTTTGTAAATAGTCATCTGCTATGATTTTTTGAGAAGTGGATGACCATATGGATGCTGTGAAAAGAATTGACATTGAGAAAACTAAACCTAGAATGATGATAGTAATGCTTCTTCTTCGGTTTATAATATTTTTCCAAATTAGTTTGATATTGAATGATATGGAAGATATTGCTTTCTTATATTTGGAAATTTCCTCCTCTTCTCCTACAAATTTATCTAATTCATTCATGATTTTCATCTCCTACAAGAAACTGAAAGCTTGCTTTATCATATCCAACCTCGGGAAATTCCTTTTGAGAATATTGAGAAACCTTACCTTTTTGAAGCACAATTATCTTGTCTGCTAATCTAGTAAGATAAGGGTCATGAGATGTGTAGATGAGTGACATATTATTCTTTTTTACTAGATTGAGCAATAGTTCCATAATTCCATCACCAGTCTTTGTATCAAGTGTTCCAGTGGGCTCATCTGCGATTAATAAAGAGGGTGAATTAGCAATTGCTCTGGCTACGCATACACGCTGTTTTTCTCCAGAACTTAGTTCTTGAGGCAAGCTCAAAGCCTTTCTACCCAATCCTACACTATGTAAAAGATCAACTGAGTATTCTTTTGCCATATCTTCTGTTTCACCTCTGAGAATTAAAGGAATCATAATATTTTCAAGAGCTGTTAAATGCTCCATTAAATAGAAATCTTGAAAGATAAACCCTATTTCATTTAATCTATATTCTGCTAACTGATTCAATGACCAAGAATGGATCTCATTTTTGTCATACAATATCTTACCAGCTGATGGTTTATCTATTCCTGCAAGTAAGTTAAGTGTTGTAGTTTTACCTGAACCAGAAGTTCCCAAAAAACAAATAATCTCTCCCCTATCCACTTCAAAATCTATTCCATTTAGTACTACCAATACCTCTGCTTTTGAGGAATATGTCTTAATTAAATCTTCAACTTTTATGTATGAATCAGCCATGGGATTAACCAAATGTAACTCTAAACACTTAAATGATTTTGCCTTTATTAGAAAAAAGCATTATCACCTTGAAAGAACATACCACAAAATAACCACTATTAAAACAAAGACAACCGCGATTATCATCTGATTCCAATTTCTTCCTTTGTATTCTTCTTCATTCTCACTAGTTTCGTCATTTGTTGGTTTTTCTTTTATTGGGTCTTTGACGTCATTATCTGATTTTTTTTGTGATGACATTG
>JAAFKJ010000057.1 GCA_021399395.1 Candidatus Heimdallarchaeota archaeon | reverse complement strand
GCACATATTGTTAGAGGTATGTGCGTTTTGGTTATATGTGGAATTAATTCTTCATCAGCATGTAAATACCCTATCCTCCATCCTGTCATCGCATAGGTTTTTGTAAATGTATAACAGCTTATAGCTTTCTTTCTCATCTCAGGTATTGATGCAATGCTGAAATGTTTGTGATCATCAAACACGAAATATTCATAGGCTTCATCTGTGATTATCATTAGATTATTCTCTAGAGCTATCTCTACTAATTGCCTCAACTGTTTTTCTGGAAAAACTGTTCCTGTTGGATTATTTGGTGAACAATAGATTATTGCTTTTGTCTTCGGTGTTATTGCTTTTCTTATTCCTTCTATATCCAAAGCATAATTCTCTTCCTCGATTAATGGTATCATTACAGGTTTTCCTGATGCTAACCTAACCAACCTGATATGTGTAGAGTAAGTTGGTGAAGGTAAAATTACTTCATCTCCTGGATCTAGAATAGCAAAAACAGCTGCACATAAACCTTCTATTGCTCCAACTGTTGTAATTACTTCTGAAATACTAGTTTTTACAGCATTGTCTCTACGTAGTTTCTTTACAATCTCTTGTCGTAATTCTACTAAACCAGCGCTAGTTGTGTAACCTCCTACAAGACCACTTTTAATAGCTTCAATAGCTCCTTCTTTAATGTGTTCAGGTGTATCTGATGTTGGTTTAGCCCAAGAAAGAAATGCTACGTCTTCTATTTCTTTTGATAACCTTGTCATCTCATGGATTGCAGATTTTTTTATTTGTAAAATTTTTTCAGATATTCTCATGATATTCTTTCTTCCCTACAACCTCAAATATACCGAGTACAATTCTTAAATATTTCCGAGTTTTTTCCTTCTTCCCTATTTTGAACTCCAAAACATAGGATTTTGTTCATAGTATTGCAGTTATTGTTGTAATAATTTTACGTAGAAGAATTGGCACGCACTAAAAATTCTTTTCTCAAATGATTAACCACCACTCTCTCCTGGTTCGATGTCTATTGAAAAATTATCAAGTGCCTTTATACCATTGGCAGGGAAAGTTTTAGATATATTCACAGCTTTTAACAACGGGATTCCTCTAGAATACTTTTGATAAGTGTTATAATATCAAATATAAGAAGCTAAGGTCACCATGTGTCGCTTGGAGCTGGTTTTCGACCATGTTGGTCAATGAACTGATTGTACTTCCTTATTTGTATAATAGCATCTACTATTCCGCCTATAACTAGCAATGCAACTATAGGATTAAGAAAATATATTGTTTGATAGAAATCCGTGGTCAAAGGTACAATTACGGCTATACATATTAGAATGAGAGCACTTGCCATCAGAATTAAACCTCTTTTCTTCTTTCCAGCAATTAGTTGCCCCATTCCAGGAAAAATAAGAATGAACAGAAGAGAGCCAATGTTTATTTTTTGGGGAATATGTGAAGTCTGGACGGTATCAGCTACTATGTTTTGCTGATCAGATTTTACATAAGAAGATGAAACATTAGCGTATACATTATTATCATACTTGTTCCTTGTTTTAGCTCCACAGTTTGGGCATACTTTAGTTCTATTTGAAATAGTTTGCCCGCAATTGTTACAATATTTCATCGCGAACACCAGTTTTAGTGTACTTAACTGGTCTCTTTTGAGTAAATATAGTTGAGCCTTTTACAAAACTTTGCAAAAGATTTCTTCTTGTTCTGTATTCAAAGTATATTCTAATCCTCTACTTCTTTGTTGTGCAGTTTAATCAATATTCATCTAAATTGAATTTAGGAGCTTTCGAGTTATCACTTTCTAAGAGTATTTTTTCACCACTCTCTCCTTGAACAAAGTGTATTTCTTCACCGATTTTCGCAAAAGCAGATTCAGTAGGACTCAAGAAAGTTAAGTCTCCTAAGTAATCATAAATTATTAGAGACTGTAAAGGGTTAGAACTACCAGGTAGAATTGACACAAGTCTATCTCCAATTTGGGTAAAGTGTGATATTGCTCCACTTGTTCTATAGTAACCAATTAATTCACTAAAATCTGGTTTTTGTTCTAGATTGTCTATTGTGAATTCATCCCAATGTACAACGTAAACGTCTAAAATGCTCTTGATTGCCATCAACCAATTAGTAGCGGGACCATCATAAGCATTGGTTAAAACAATAATGGCCATCTTATCTTCTTGGTATACTGCAGAACATGATCGAAATCCTGGATACCCACCCATATGATAAGCAATTGATGGACCATTGGGTACTTGTCCTAACCAAAATCCTAATCCTCGTCGTTCATTGTTGTGTTCAAATTGAGTACTCTGCATCTCTTTCTTTAGGTCATCAGGAAGTAAAGATTGATCCCCATACATATGTGCTTGAAAGAATTTTGCTAGATTTGTGACATTACTGCTCATCCCTCCAGCGGGATTTATTATTCCTGATGAGAAATGTTCTACTCTTTCTCGATCCTGTCTAGGATATTTAGTATCATACCCAGTTACATGTTT
>JAAFKJ010000056.1 GCA_021399395.1 Candidatus Heimdallarchaeota archaeon | reverse complement strand
TTACAAGCTCAACTATACGTTTCGCAGCAGGTTCCATTTTACCATATGCGTTAATACCATTATCTTCAAGAATTTGTATCCCTTCATCATCATTTGTTCCAACTAAACGAATAACCATTGGTACTTTGATATCGAATTTTTTAGATGCGTTGACTATTCCATTTGCTACATCGTCACATCTTGTAATTCCTGCGAAGAAATTAACAAAAATCCCTTTGATATCTTGTTTGGAGAGAATCTCGAGAGATCTCTCAATTTTTGATTCATCTGCTCCTCCTCCAACATCTAGAAAGTTTGCTGGAGAACTACCATAGAATTCTAGTAAATCGCAAGTAGCCATGGCGAGACCTGCACCACCAGAAATAATTCCAATCTCACCATCGAGCTGAACATAACTAATACCTGCTTGGTCTGCTTCAAATTCTAAGTCTGTGTGTCTAGCACGTTGCGATTTAAGACCAGCGATATCAGATTGGCGATAATCTGCACTACCATCACTCACTACTTTGGAATCAGCTGCAATGATCTGTTTATCTGGTGTAAGAATAAGAGGATTGATTTCTATTAGAGTTAGATCTCTCTTTTGAGCCATCTTAAACATATTAGTCATAATGTTAGCAAAAGAAGCTAAGGTTCGAGCTTCGAAACCAAGTTTCTTCCCTAAATCCATGAACATAGATGGTAGAGGTTCAACAAAAACTGAAAAATATTCTTTGACTATTTCATCAGGATATTTCTCTGCGACTTCTTCAATATCTACTCCACCTCTCAAACTAGCAAGAACTAGATATTTACCGGAAGCATTGTCTAACATAACTGACAGATAAATCTCATTGGAAATTTCCAGTGGTTGTTCGAGCATAACAATTTCAATTGGTTTTCCTCTATGATCTCTTCCAAGAATACTTTGGATATATTCATCTGCTTCAGCAGCTGATACTTTTTTAATTAATCCGGCTTTACCTCTTCCACCTGAAAGAGCCTGAGCCTTAGCCATCATAATATCATTACCAAGTTCTTCAACAAAAGCTTTGATGCTCTCTGGACCATCGTAAGCTCTGAATTTAGGAACTGGGATACCGTTCTCTTTGAACAGTTGTTTGCCCTCAATTTCATAAAGCATTGGCATATTATGACCAACTGGCTTGGATGTCCTTTTAAGGTCTTTGAAGTGAGCTTAGAAATAGAGAAAATTGTTAAAAATAAAGGGAAAGAAAATTCATTAAAAAACTTAGAAATAGTTATTTCTTAACCATTTCAACTCTTTTTGTTCTTGGATATGAAAACACCCATTTCTTACCACAGTCAGCACAAGTCATTCTTAAATCAACTTTCTTAGAAGTCTTTGATGCCATTTTGGTTTGAGTGACTGGACGTTTGCTAAATCTACCTTGATTACCATAACCTCTTCGTGTGCGTTTTTCTCTACGTGCCATTGCAGTCATACCACCTTTTCTTCTGGCAGACTTTTCATGTTTTACTTTCATAGTCTTATGTTTTCCGCACTTTGGACAGTATTTGAACATTGTTTCTGGTATTTTGACCATTTGTATCACTCATCCTTTCGCTATGGTTCTAGTTTTTATTTGTTTCCTTTTTAGAGAATCAATATTAGATTTCTCTTAGAGCTTGTATGTCTCTTAACCTTTGTAGAGCAATGACCTGATATGTCTTGTTTGGTTGTGTTCTTCGGATACTTAAAGGCAGAACTTTGGATCTTAATTCCAACTCAGCAATAACTAGCGGAGATTTATTTTCAACATTTTCAATTTCAAATAAAATCGGAGCGCCCATACTAAGTTGTAATGCACGAGCACCAACTATTCGAGCTCGTTCAAAACGAGTTAGTCGATCTGGACCAACTTTAATCTGTTTGGAAACAATTTCCTTTTGTTCCTCGTCCTCAATTGTTTCAAGAGCCATATAAATCACTAAAACTCGTTAAATGCTACAACATTCAAGCTTAGCTTCATCTTAAAAATATTTAGTTATTAGGGTAAAACCAACTTGCCGAAAAGACGTCTTTTATTTAACTTATTCTCTAGGTTAATAATGGAAGTTGTAACAAATTTTTTTTATTACCGACAAAAAAGCAAGAAAATAAGTCAAGGATTGTATAAGGGGTTTTAGTGCACTTAAACTCGCTTGCATATCTGGAAAAACTTTAATAAGAATTTAACTCCAGATTAATCAGACATAGGCAATAGAGAATAAGATTTATAAAACAACTACTAAAAGTAAAATAACAACACGGAATGGCACACATGAGTATGTTCGGGTCCTTTTCCTCATGGTTGAGAGCGAAGCTTAAGAAAGAGCAGAAAGCAAAGATCTTGATATTGGGTTTAGACGCAGCAGGAAAGACCACCTTAACCCGATTTATGAGGTTTGGTAAATTCGCTGAAAATCTAACTCCAACCATAGGACAAAATATTGAGTCGTTTGAATTTGAAGGTTGGACTATTACTGCTATTGATGTGGCGGGGCAGTCACACTTTCGTTTCTTATGGGAAGCTCACTATCCTGGATGTAGTGCTGTTATTTTTGTTATCGATGCTGCAGACATTGAAAGATTACCTGAAGCAAGAGATGTTCTCAAAACACACGTGTTTAACAATCCGTATATGGAGAATGTTCCAACACTCATCATGGCCAATAAACAGGATCTTCCTGGAGCGGTTGAGGCTCCTTTGCTTATTCAGATGCTAGGATTACATCTTGATCTAAAAGATAGAACATTTGCAGTTTTTGACACAAGTATTCTACATGGAAAAGGGATTAAAGAAGCATTTATCTGGCTAGTAAATGAACTTGATACTCATTTACAATAATTATTTTTTGCAATAATTGCTTTTGTTGTGTTAATCTAATTTCTCTTTCAAATTGAAATTAGCTACAAATCCACCAGAATTATTTGTTGTAATTGGATCTAAATATATTGTCGATTTCTTTAGTTTTGCTCCAATTTTTGCATATTGTTTTGGAATTTCTCTTGAACTTATTTTGTTTTGTTCCTTCAGTTTGTTAATCTCTTCGTTGTGCTTAACAACCTTGTAGTACGCTTTCTCTGAAATGCTTTTGAAAACTTCTTCATTTTCAAAATAATCTATTGAATGTGTTACATAAGCTATGGATGCTTGTTTATGTAGACATTTGTAAAGATTGGTGATTATTCTCTTCTGTTTCTCAGCTAAATTCTTTAATAATCCGTATCCAAGATTTGAAGAAAATACGGGTATGATTGCTGTTCGAGAATTTTGAGGTTCAACATACGCTGCCGTATATTTTAGTTCATGACGTTCATTCAGAAATGCACCAAAAGATGTGTGATGGACTCTTATAGCTTTTGACTTTGCTCTTTCAAGATTTTTTCTAATAGCTTTGACTTGCATTTCATTTTGAGCTACAACTGTAATTGGAACTTTATTCTTGGTTAATTCAGCTATGTAGCTCGCAACATTACCTTTGTCAGTTGACATTACTAGAATATTATCTTTCATTCCTAAAGGTAAAGACTTCACTCCAATTGCTTGTATGGGAGTCAAGATGTTGAAATACCCTCTTCGATAAACCCTCATTTCCGTCAAAGGAGGTGCATAAGCTATAGAATCCTTGACACTAACAACATTTCTTTGGGGTAACGTCAATATCTCTGAACTATTTACATCTGCTACTCCTTTAGCAATCAGATTGCTAGCTCCATCTAAAATACACAGTTTATCTCCAGTATTGAACTCATCATAACTTGTTACATTTGCTGTCTGAACATCTTTACCAAGTGCAATTCCAGTAGATGATTCATGGTCAACTTTGATAATTGGTATGTCTTCTTCTAGTTTGTCGTCAAATTCTCTTTTCTCAATATCAACTTTAATGAAATCATCAAATAATTCATGTTTTCTAGCCACAAACCCTTGGTCATCAAAAATCTCCAAAAGAGAATCAAAATCTATCTTATTTGTATTGACTTGTATCCACAATGATTTCATTGGCATTCGAAGATGATCGATCAACTTGAACATGTACTCAATTCCAAATACGTCTATCCAATGTTCGTAAAGACTCCCTGCATAACTGAATTTTCTCATTAATTCATGGAAGATACTTACATCTTCACTTGATTCATTCTCAGAGTTCATTGTGGTATGAAATTTCCATTTTTTAGCTTTAAGAATATTATTACAAACGAGTAATCGATTTAAAGCTTCAACAAAAAGTTGAAAAAAGAGTTCATTAAATTCAAACCGAGAATAGAATGGAACCATCTACTATTGTAAGACAAGCAGAACTTGGCGACATCAACGATATCATAAAGATAAATAGGTTATGTCTCCCAGAAAACTATTCATTTGATTTCTTCTATAGAATATTAACTGAATTTGGCTTTGCTTGTGCTGTGGGAATAGAAGACGGTAAAGTTTTAGGATATCTTCTTTCAAGAGTTGAAAGACCTTTTTCAACATTTATAGGCTTAAATCCAGCAAAAGGACATGTAATCTCAATAGCTGTACTCCCTGAAAACAGAAGAAAAGGACTGGGGGTAAAAATTATGAAATATGGGATACAGAAACTCATCGAAAATAATGTCGAGACTATTTATTTAGAAGTAAGAGTTTCGAATATCGCTGCTGTTGAAATGTACAAGAAACTCGGCTTCTATGTCAAACGGGAGTTTAAGCATTATTATAGAGATGGGGAATCAGCTTATGTAATGGAATGGGGTCAAAAACAAGCAAATGAAGAAATTGAAGAAGAGAAATCTTTACTCTGATTTCCAAAATTTTTTCTCGAAATTGTTTCTTCGTAATAAAGAGATATAAATACTGAAAACTGAGTCAATCATTATCAAAATGACCATCCATTACTTAGATGAACCATCTTCATCAGTTTCCATTCATTCCTTCTTAGCAGATGAAATTAGGGATTGGTTCACATCTAAGTTTCCTGGTGGTTTTACTCCTCCTCAATTGTATGCTATACCTTCTATTCATGATCGAAGAAATACATTGATTTTTAGTTCAACTGGGTCTGGGAAAACCTTTGCAGCATTTCTAGCAGCTATAAACGAGCTCTTCATTGAAGCTAAAGCAGGAACATTGAAGGATGAAATATACGTTCTTTACATCTCTCCATTGAAAGCCTTAGGAAATGATATAAGGAAAAATCTAGAAGAACCTTTGCAAGGCATTCAAGAACTAGCAGCCTCAAATAACTTGGTTACTCCTAAGATTCGTGTTGGAGTTAGAACAGGTGATACAAGTCAAGCTGAAAGGTCAAGTATGCTAAAGAAGCCCCCTCATATCTTGATTACAACACCAGAAAGTCTGGGGTTAATACTTACTTCCCCAAAATTCTCTCTACATCTCAAGAGTGTCAGATGGATAGTGCTAGATGAAATTCATGAGGTTAGTTCTAATAAACGGGGGGTATTCCTATCCTTATTTCTAGAATACTTACAGCAAGAGATTGCAGAGAAACATGTTACTCGTATAGGATTATCTGCAACACAAGCACCAATTGAAGAAATAGCTAGATTTCTTGTAGGAATGGATGAGAAAGGAAAAGAAAATGACTGTTACATAGCGAATTTACCTCCTCAAAGGAAATTGGATTTGGAGGTAAAAAGTCCAGTTCAAGACATCCTCCACACTCCTTACATCATGATTCAGGAAGGGATCTACAATCTGCTTTCTGATCTTATTATGGATCATGAAACATCTATAGTTTTCACAAATACTCGTAAAGGTGCCGAGAATGTCTCATTCAAACTTAAGGAATACTTAGGAGATGAATACTCTTCTTCTATAGCAGTTCATCATTCCAGTCTTTCAAGGGAAATCAGGCTAGATGTAGAAGATAGGTTGAAGAATAATGAATTACTTGCAGCAGTCACTTCAACATCTTTAGAGTTAGGGATTGATATTGGTAGTGTTGAATTGGTAGCCCAGATAGGGTCACCGAAGACAGTGGCAAAATATCTTCAAAGAGTAGGGAGAAGTGGCCATTCATTAGACCGTATAGCTAAAGGACGACTAATAACTACTGATAGAGATGATGCTGTTGAATGTGCAGTACTAACGAAGAGTGCATACAGTAGAGAGATTGACAAAGTTCAGATACCACATGATTGTTTAGATGTTCTTTCACAGTTCATTGTTGGAATCTCCTTGATGAAAAGATGGAGTGTGGATGAAGCTTACTCCTTAATAAGAAAATCATACAATTATCATTCACTAGATTTTGATGACTATCAAAAGGTTCTGGAATATTTAGGTGGCTACAACTTAGAGGTTGAAGAACGAAAGATTTACAGAAAAATCTGGTATGATCACAAGGAAAATGCTTTTGGTAAAAAGAAAGGATCACGATTGACTTTTTATACAAACCTTGGAACAATTCCAGAAAATGCTGATTATAGAGTGGAATTAGAAACTTATAGAACAAGGCTAGGTAGACTATCAGAGGGCTTTGTAGAAAGACTGACACCAGGAGATGTATTTGTACTGGGGAGCCACACATATCAATTCAAAAGAACTGTAGGCTCCAAAGTTGTTGTGTCTGAAGCATTTGGTAAACGTCCTACTATACCGAACTGGGTTGGAGAAGAATTACCTAGATCTTTTGAATTATCACAACAAATTGGGCGGTTCATTGAAGTTGTAGCTCAGAAAGTACAAAAGGAAGAGGAGAAAACTGTCACCGAGTGGATAGAAAGGTCATTCCAAGTAGATAATGTTATAGCTCAAACTATTGTAGATTATGTCAAAGAACAGCTCATGTTTCTGAATGTAACTCCGAGTGATAAGAAACTCTTGGTAGAATCTTTTATCGATCCACAAGGAAGAATGGTTCTTGTATTTCATGGCTATTATGGACGAAGAGTAAACGATGCTCTCTCAAGGGCGTTCGCATATGCAATAGGTTCCCAACTTGACTCAGATGTTGGTTCAGCTGTGAATGATAATGGTTTTGTTTTGATGCTACCTGCTGACAAGATTGTTGATACATCAATTATTCCGGGTCTGATAAAAGTAGACAATCTTGAGAATATACTAAAGACTGCCATAATTAATACTGAACTCTTCTTGACCCGTTTTAGGCATGTTGCGAATAGAGCACTAATGATTCTGAGAAGAATCAGAGATAGAACCATTCCTGTATCTCGACAAACCATGTATGCACGAAGGATATTTACTACTTTGAGAAACATGGATGATTTCTGTGTTATCAAAGAAACTTATAGAGAAATATTAAGAGATTACATGGATCTAACTAATAGTTTAGTGGTTCTTGAAAAATTACAGAAAAACGAATTTGAATATGTGATTACACCTCTGTCAGATATACCAAGCCCCTTTGCTCATGGTATAGTATTATTAGGAGTCTCAGATATTGTCCAAATTTCAGATAGAAGCGCACTATTAAGAGAACTCCACCAACAAGTACTAGCTAAAGTATTTGGAAAAGAAGGAACAAAAGAGACTTTGTTTAATGAGGAGCTAGTCACAAGGATATTCAATAATCGTAGCTACAAAAACAAAGATTTACCGATTTCTTCGGTGAAACATCTGAGAAATGCCATAAAATCTGTTGCACCAGTAAAGACACTAGAAAGTGTTTCTCCTAGTATTTATCATCTAAGCATAGTTGACGCAAAGCAGATTCAAGCTTGGTCTTTAGCTTTACACAACTCTGGTGAATTTGTTGAAATTTATGTAGCAAAAGGTGACAGACGTTCAATACCAATTAATAATTTTCAACTATATTGGAATTTATATGTAAAAACACTAGATGAAGACGAAATTGATAAAACAATTCTAGAGGTTCTGAAAGATAAATCTCCGATTTCACTTAACAATTTATCAGAAGAAACAGATGTCCCCATCAAAACTTTACAAAAACATATTGAGAAGCTTGAAAGAGCTATGCTCATAACCAGAACAGATTATGAATTGTATGGGGGAAGAGTGAGAAACAAGTATGCCTTAGCAGAGAAAGTTATCCCTAAACAGCTGTTTCAAGAAGCAAAGAAACTTGACCCTGAAGAATGTTTGAAGAAGGTACTCCTAAGATTTTTGAAAGTTAATGGACCTTCAACATTGCACCAGATTTTGGAATATCTTCGTATTGAAGAAGAAAAAGTACAACGAGCTCTCTCTGAATTACAAAGTCAAAATCGTGTATTGAAGGGGAAGATAATTGAGTCTTCACTAGAGGACCAATATATCCGACTAGAAGATAGAGAACTTCTTAGGAACTTAAGCAACAGAAAACCTGATTCTATAATTCTCACTCCTGAAGAACTAAATTTCATCCACTATCTATTTGCGGTAGATGATTTTCTGAAAGCAAAATTGATAGGAAAAGATAATATTCTGAACCTTTTGAATAATTTTGGTACAATCGAAGACTTAAGTTCTCTTTCAGTTCGCATACAAGATTATGAGATAGATTGGATTAGAGATTTGATTGAGAAGAACGAGATTATACAAGGGAGATTTAGCCACAGAAGGCTTGCATATGTCAGTCGAGAAATGTTTCAATACTATTATGTAGTTTATAGGGAACCTTTTCAGTTAACTAAAGTTGAAGAGAAGATTATTTCAACCATTAGAAAATATGGGCCTCTGACTAAAAGAGAAGTAAAAGAGCTAACAGATTTAGATGATGATATTGTTCAAGAGAGCTTAATGATTCTTGATAAAACGCTATATTTAGTTAGAAAATCTGTAACATCTGAGACATTTATTCCTCGTCAGTTTATTCCAAATGTGTATGATATCTCTGAGAGATATGTTACTGTAGATAAACTACCTTCAATTGACAAAAGTCAAGAATTTATAATGTTAAAATCCATTCGCTCTTTAGGACCTGTTTCTCTAATAGAACTTACCCATCTATTGGGACTTAGATATAATGATACTGAGAAAATTATCAAAAACCTTCTCAAGAGCAATAAAATTATCGAGAAAAAGCTAACAGAAAGAGAAACCAACTATTACATGACCAATGAAAGATTTGATGAGATTGTAAAGATTAAAACAGATCTTATTAACATAGCCCTGAGTGAAGAAGAGAAAATAGTCATCCTTCCGCGAGACGATCCTTTCACAAAATTAGGTATGAGGTTGCATCTTAGAGATATCTATGGTGAAGGTCAGATTGACCCAGTTTTATTGGACGGAGAAATGGTTGGCTCAATTGAATATAAGCTACACAAGGGACAATATCTTCAAGTTTACGACTTAAAATTAAACAATTCCATCATTTACAACTCAATAATAATACAGAAACTGGCAGCAGAACTTGTTAATTATACAAGAAAGATTCATAGAGTACTTAGTCTGCAAATCGAGGACATAAATGGTAAATCAGTTCTTTCCAAAAGTAATCAATTCATACGTGATACCCTAATCAAAACTGGATTCAAATTAGTAAAGGACACTCTGATTGGTGGAGATACTGTAACTAAAGTCTTCTCTCGAAGATTGATAGACCGGAATATAATGGAGAACCTGTGGTTAAAGAAACAGACTCCAGCATTAAACTCGGAAAATCTTCTACAAATGATTAGTCACTTTGGATTCATTGATCTCAAAGAAATTATTTCAAGATATCCAGAAAATATGATTTCAGTTATAGTCTATCTTCTAAATCAACTTCTAAAAAATAGAGATGTTATTTGTCAGAATAATGTATTTTACTCGATTCAATTCGCAAGATATAGGAAAAGCGGTATAAGAATTAGAAGAAAGATGAAAGGTGAATCAGAAAAAATATACAACAGAATCAAGAAAGGTATAGCAAACAAACAGAGCCTCTTAGATAATTGGGAAGGAACTGCTGCTACATTTAAGGCTGCGCTTCGAATTCTAGAAGAGAATATGCTTATTGGAATTGAATCTATCAATAATCTCTTTGAACCCCAAGAATATTGGGACATTGATTCCTTTATTCCTGAAATTAACAAGGATATCTCTGTTGTTAGAAAAGAGTATGTCTATGATATTATGGGGAGCTTAGGAGTCATTTCGGAGGGACAAATTTCACAGCGAGCTGTAATACCAGGTGTTCTAACTAAAATAAGAGTCAAAGAGGTATTAGCGTCATTGATTGATGAAGAAAGGATTCTAGGCGGACGGTTCGTAGAAAACGATACAAGATTCTTTTATACAACACAAGAAAATTATGACTCTCTTATTATGTTAGAGAAAAAAGACGATAGTAAAGTGGACTATTCTAAAAAGGAGGAGCGAGAAAGATATTACCTGCTGAATCCAAAAGATTTAGCGACTGTTGTGTTGAAAGCCAATCTTTACGAGCAATTTGGTGTATCTGATGAGAATTACATTATAGTTCTTGATCAGAAAATTGCTGCTCAATGTAATGTTGATAGTATGAATCAGAAACGGATGATTATGAAAAACATTATACTAGCACCTTGGATTCATGCTGATAGTTCTCTAAACTATGTGATAAATGCAATGGAAACAATACCTAATCTTGAAAATATAGATGTCAATTCAATAGTTGTTGAGAAGATAAATGGTATGCCATCACACTCTCTGGTGAAATAAATGTCAATAACAAAATATTCTCTTTCATTGGATCAACTTGCCAGATATCTGGTAGAAAAACAAAATATTGACGGTGAATATAAAGGTGTAAATTATAGTCATGCTATTACGATAGTTAACAATGTAATAGTGTTCCAAGATATTGAATCACTTTTTGTTAGAATGAGAACGTTCTCCTCAGGTTTAGTAAATTCTCTAATTAAGAATAAACATCTTGTTCATGCCCCATTTAAGGAAGGTAAACTTGCTTATGTTGGTCGAGATAATCTCCACATTTATAGCAAAATCTACGCTAAAGATACTATTCAATACAAGAAACCTTTGACCAAAACAGTTCTTGAATTCTTACAAGAAGGGGGATCATCAACTCGTCAGAAAATCATGGAAACGTTTGAAATTTCAAAAGAAGAAGTTATGGAGATACTAACAGAACTTCGTACAAACTTTCAAATTTATATGTTCTATGATGGAACATACTGGACGATATTCTCAAGTAAATTACTTTTAGATGAATCGAAGTCGAGTAAAGCTTTAGCTACTTCCGACCTTATCTACTTAGTCATCAAAAACTTTGGTCCAATTACAGTTCCTCAGATAATTAGAATTCTAAATATGAGTGGAGGTAGAATAAGCACCTGCATAATTGAACTTTATGAGAATAAGAAAATAGTCAGAGGTAATTTCATAGAAAATTCAAGTTATGAAGCATTTATGGTATCTGATGAGCTTGAGTATCTAGATTCTTTCTTAGAGAAATACGATCAGAAAAAAACAATGAATAAAGAAATACTCCCACTATCCGATCCACTTGCTGAATACTGGTCTTCTGCAGATTTTCTAAATCTTGACGAAGTACTAGATGAATTGGTTTTGGTTAATGGTAAGCCTGTTTGTTCTTTTGAATACAAAGTAGATGGAGATAATTTACATATCACTAATCTTGTTAAAACACCTGAATTTACAAATAATGAGCTAGAAATAAGAAATAAGATTCAAGAGTATGCAGAAAATAAAGGTAAGATACTTGTTTTTCCTGAACTCCAATCAGAAGCAATTGAAAGCCAATCTAAGATTCTTGCGAATATACTATCAAAGAGAGGATACCAAGTGCGCACTTCAGGTTTAGTATCCCATCTTACCGCAAAACCTCAAACTGATGAAGAAAGTCAGTTATTCTTCTTAAGAGATGTTTTTCCTCTTCTTCTCGATATACAACATCTGAGTCAAAAATACAACTTCTTGAGTAAAAAAGGTGTTATGAATGGATTAACTTCTTTAGGAATACCACTCCCCTTAAATTCGTTATTAGCACGAATTTCATCAAAGAAAGACTCAATTGTTGATGATTTAATAATCAATAAACAAGTGGTTACTGGAAAGTACGGCGCATTTTATAGGGGAAATATAGTGTCCGTAGATTACATGGTTTTTGCTAAATTAAGCCCTTCAAGACATTATGGTGTTCTAGAAGAACGAGTACTAAATTTGATTAAACAAAAAGAACGTATAAATTTCTCGCAATTGAAATCATCGCTGAACCTATCAAACAGAGTGTTACTCTCTGCTCTACAAAGGTTAGAAATAGCTCATGAAATAGTTCAAACTAAATCGGTTTCCAAACAGATAGTTTGGGAATTAACTTCAAAGTTCCTAGCTACTACTGCAACAAAATCTGTGAAAACACAAAGAGAAGCTTGGTTAGAAGTTCTTTATAGGATATTCTCAACTAATTTACCTCTAAGCATCAGACAGTTGGCCAATCTTACTGGTCTATCAAATACTCAATTGGAAGTATATCTTAAGGAATTAATTGCTTCTAAAGGTATCCGTTCTGGAAAATTCTTCGAAGATGAGTCTGAGGTTAAGTTTACAACTAAGGAAATTGAAAAGAAAATTATAGGATATATCTATCAAAAAGAAGAGGATCCAAGTTCTGAAGATGTAAACCTAACTTATCTCTCTCGAAATGATCCTCTACTCATTCTATACAAGAATTATTTGCTTAAACGGTTCAGACTTAGATCACTTTTTTCAAGACCCCTCCCAACGGAATTTGGTGAAATCATCTTAATGAATGGTGAGCCAATAGCTGCTCTACATATTAAGAAGGCAGATAAAATAGAATATGTCAATAATATAGAGATTCTTCCAGAGTTTACTGATTCTCATACTCTTATGCTCATACTTAGTTCGATTCAAGAATACTTCATTAAAACCAAAGAAGAGCATAATCGCATATTAAGGATTAAACAAATTAATGGAACAGCTTTGACAACCGAAAGTGGTAGAGAATATATGAATCTTTTGAACAATATGCAAATAGATTACCAGATTCTTTAACAAATAAGGAGATATCTTTTTTATGAGTGATATTTCCCACCGTTTCCGATTTGAACTATCTTGCACCTGTTCTCATTTCTGCTTCGGTTACCCTAGACAGTCAAACAGGTAGGATGACTCACAGCATCCACTGTCCCGGAGGTGAAGACCAGCGGGAATACTTTTCTGCCGATGTTGCCTGCTGCATTGCAATCAGCGTTGAGCAACACACCTTTTGAACTTTTGAATAGACCTCGTTTCTTCCTTCGTCCTAAATACTTAGAATGTTCGCGGATAGATTCATTATCTAAGAAAGAGCATTTAGAGGTGTATTTCTCTTCTATAGGTATGACCGTAATACTTACTTCTTCTGCCTTATACTGGAGTTTTCGCAATAAAGTTAAGAAGGGTATATTGACAAAATTCTGGTTATTCCTCTTTCCCATCTTACTCCTTTGCTTCCATTTCTTGTTATAACCAACAACTATAGTGTCGATCCCATACTTCAGACAATTGTCAATAATAAGACGTGAAGCTTTATGCAGGTAATATTCCACCTGTTGGCAACGTTTATCTATGATCTTCTTCATTTTTTGACCATACTCGTTTAACCTTTGCAGGTCGTAGATAGATTGGAGACGAGAGCGTTCCTTGTTGTACCACTGGTTGATAGCCTTAATTTTCCTTCCTTTGACAAGGAAAGGGGGAAGAACATTACTAACACAAGTCAAAAGGTTATTCACTCCCAAATCTATGGCAAGGATATTTGTAGGTTGAGATGAGGAGGGGGGATCTAGTTTCTGTTCATAGATTATCTCTAAGATAAAACATGTTCCCCTTGGGAGTAAGCGAGCATGGTTGATTTTTGTCCTCTCATTTAGTCTTGTTTTTACTTTTAGACCGATTTTCTTGTGAAAATGTAACCATCCTTCACCCTTCAATCTCACTTGGTTAGCAGTCAGGTAGATTGTGTGGAACCCTTGTTTGTTCTTGTATTTCGGTGCTTTAGGTTTAGAGAAGAACTTGGTGGGGTTCTTCTGGTACTCTTTTTTTGCACGAAAGTAAGCTTTCCAGTCTTTTGCTAAAAATTTAATGGTTTGCTGTGCTGAATGAGGGATGAACTTAGTGTAGCAAGGATGATAACGTACCATATTCACCAACTCATACTCTGAGGTCATATAATTGTTATAATTCAGTTGCTTTTTGATAATATAATTTCCATAGTTGTACAGGTTTTTGCTCTGTCTTGCCAACTGCATTAGTGTGAAACTTGTTCGCACTTTTATCCGCTCAGTCCTTAAGACAGTAGTCATCACTTTCACACATATTTTTTATTATATAAACTCCACAACATGTCAGAAAGAGTCAGAAAAATTAATCATCTTCAAAGTCAACGTAATTTCATGAGACGTCAAGCTGTTTATGCTGGATCCTTTTATGATGGACGAGAAAAAAATCTGATAGAATCGATTGAAAATTGTTTCAAAAATGATCTTGGACCTGAAAGTTTACCGGAAGGAGTTCAATACCCTGATTCTCCTATACCATATTTCTTAGTCCCACATGCCGGATTTATGTACAGTGGTCCTATAGCTGCAAGTAGTTTTTTTGAAATGAGCAAATACAAATCTCCTGAAACTATAGTTATAATTGGTCCTAACCATACCGGTTTTGGTGCAGATATAGGTGTCCCAGATAAAATGACTGAATGGGAAACTCCACTAGGTTCAGTTAAGATTAATCATGAGTTTATTGATAAATTAATGGAACTAAATAGTCAAGTACGTAAGAATGACTCTTCTCATGCACGAGAACATTCTATAGAAGTGCAACTCCCATTTCTTCAATATATTTTGAGTGAACCGTTTCAACTTGTTCCAATTGCTATGATGAATCAAAGTTATGATTCAAGCTTGCTTCTTGGTGAAACTTTAGCAAAACTGATTCAAAATGAAAATACAGTTGTTATTGCAAGCAGTGACTTCACACATTTTGAAACTCATGACAATGCTAAAAAGAAGGATAACCAGGTACTTGATGCGATAGGAAAAATGGATGCAAAATCAATGTATGAAATCAAATTCAAGCTAAATGTTTCGATGTGTGGATATGGTCCTATTGCTGCAACATTAGAAGCTGCAAAACAAACAAATCGTATCAATAGTAAAATATTGAATTATGCAACCTCTGGTGATGTTTCAGGAGACAGGAATCGAGTTGTGGGGTATGGTTCAGCTATGTTTTACAAGTAAAATTCTGGATTGTCGGCATAGAAACCAATATTAGCACAATTATACCATAATAACAAAAGGTGAGTCTGGTGTCTAAGAAAAACTACATTACAAACAAGATTGTTCTAATAGGAGATGCAAGGGTGGGGAAGACCTCTCTAGTTAGACGATTCGTCACAAATATGTTCGATCCATCATACAAAATTACTCTTGGTACAACTAT
>JAAFKJ010000055.1 GCA_021399395.1 Candidatus Heimdallarchaeota archaeon | reverse complement strand
GTGTTCCATTCTGCAAGATTTGCAGGAATAGCATATGTGATTGAACCGTCTGCTGGGTCATCCCAGAATTCATAACGATCAGAACCTGCACCTAACAAGAGACCGTCAATACCGAGTAATCCTTCTTTGAAACCATAAAGTGATTTAGGATAAACAAGAACTGCTGCTGGTAAGTCTTCATACAATATTGCTTGCATTTGATGTGCATAATCAATTTGTGCGTTTTGATCCATCTCTGATAGATAATCATTCAATATTGCATCATATGTTGGGTTTATGTACTGATAAAAGTTGTCTCCAAAAGGAACTATGCTTCCTGAATCATATAATCCTCTTGGATTCCAGTCAAGTCCCCAAGACCAACCAACAAATAGAACATCGTATCCACCTTCAGCATAGGTTGGAATGTAATCATAGTCAATTAAAGGATAGGACCAGGTACGAGGACCGATGTTTCCCCATCCAGTAGATTCATGGAAAGCTACACCAATACCAATTTTTGGAAATTGATTCTCAATAAGCAAAGCCCATTGATTTCTTGCAGCAGAAGTGTTAGGACTTAACATATTAATATAAAAAACTATAGGCACTTCTGCACTTTGAACTCCAACCATCCCTGGAAGTAGAACTAAAGTACTTAAGATAAAAATACTAGTTAATTGTGTTCTCTTCATAACAATCAAACACTAGTTTACTTGTTCTCACTAAAGTATTTTTCGTCTAGATTTAAGAAAAGAAATAGTGAGAAACAATCGTTAGCTTGGAAGTTAATATTTAATCAGATGATGTAATTTTCCTCTTGAATGACTGAGTAGCTGTTAGACCTATTAGAACTAAAAGTGTTATACTGATTAACAAATTACTACCAATAGTTGTAGTAGGGGTATCTGTAGTTGTAGCTGATGTTGGATATGAAAATGGAATACCTGCAAAGTTCATATAATCTCTAGCCAGTTCAATATCAAATGCATGAGGTTCTAAATTGTCATCATATACTGAAGCTGCATCAGGGCAAGGATTAGTAGCAAGAGTTGCTAATCCATCTTTAATTTCTTCACAAATTACAGCTCTGGGAACAGCATGACTGATAGCTTTTCGTACATATTTTGCTCCTTCTGGCGTTCCTAGAGGTGTTAATTCTCCTGTACCAAAAACTGGGTGTCGCATGTTAATAGAAATTTCTAAGTGCTTAGGAACTTTAACTAAGATCCCTTCTACTCCAGCTGGTGTTAAATCCTCTACTCGGGGATAATAGTACGCATCTACGATATCTATGTTTCCTGCAATTAAATTTGCTACAGCTGTATCTTTACCCGATATATGCATCACATGAAACTCCTCCAATAATGAACTATTACAGTTGACTAAATCTCCATAGTAGGGATTTGGGATTAATTTCACGCTACTTGCTGTTTGATTAAATTCATCTAACTTAAACGGACCGCATGATTTTATGAGAATATCACTCACATTTCCTGTCAAAGGAACTTCATTGAAAATACCATATCCATATGTAGAAATAGCAGGTTGAACCACACTCTTGTCAATAATTCCAAATGAAAGTAAATTATGCACAAAAGCGTGAGTGTCGGTTAAATTGAACGTTACACTATCTGAGCTGGTTGCGGAAACAGAATCATTACTCGCTAGCCAAGGCATGAGATAAGAATAGTAAGAAGATCCAACTGCAGGTGTCATATGTAATTCGTAGGAGAATTCCACATCTTCTGCAAGAACTGGACTTCCATCAC
The DNA here is from genome assembly GCA_021399395.1 of Candidatus Heimdallarchaeota archaeon. Taxonomy (GTDB): domain Archaea; phylum Asgardarchaeota; class Heimdallarchaeia; order Heimdallarchaeales; family Heimdallarchaeaceae; genus UBA460. Next base: position 1,553 of record JAAFKJ010000055.1, on the reverse strand, counting down.
TAAATTTGGCATTGGGATCAATTTCTATAGTGTAATTTTTGTAGTCTTCACTAATGGTCATGTTAGAAGCAATCTGTGGTTTCCAAAATTGAGTCTTCTGTTCTCTCTGATATAAAGTTCCAAAAATTCCTTGCATCCAAATATTATCAAGATATGCATATTGAAAATAGTCGTTATATCCAGTATCTTTAATGAATGAATTATGCTCGTCTAAATTCCAAGGAATACCGATTTTGATAACATGATCAGAAGGATCATCCCAGTATTCATACCTATCTGCTGCTACATTTAATAATGTTCCATCAATACCTTCTAAACCTTCTTTAAACCCGTATAATGCTCTTTCATAGAGAACAGCTATACTTGGTAAATCTTCATAGAGAATAGCTTGCATTTGCTTGGCATAATTTACTCGTTCAATTTGATCTAATTCTGTTAAATAATTTGTTAATAGAATATCATATAAGGGATTGACATATTGATAATAATTCTTTCCAGTAGGAATCAAACTAGAAGTGTCAAAAACACCTGTTGGGTCCCAATCTAAATCCCAGGCATATCCTCTACAGAGAATGTCATATCCTCCTTGATCATAAGTAGGTATATAGTCGAAGTCAATCAAAGGATATTCCCATGTACGAAGAGCAATAGCATCCCAATTTGTTGAGCTGTGAAAATCTATTCCTATGCCAATTTGTGGTAAAGTATGTTCAAGTAACATAGGCCAAAGAGTTGTACAATCACCATTTGGTCTGAGGATACTGATGGAAAACGCAGCAGGAGGAAATTCATCAGCATGAACACCTATAGCACTTGCTGGAAATAGAAATACAATCAAAATTAAACAATAAACCATACCTTTTCTCTTCATTCTCTACCAAATATATTATAGTCTTGTATACTTAAATGTATTCTGGGTTCGAAAAAAAGTAAAAATTCTTAAGTGTCCGTAAAGATGGAAGCTCAATGCTACCAGATATAATGGCAAAAAAGATGATCAAAACTGAAGTAATCAAACTTTCACTTTTATCGTTTATTATTATAACTGGAGGAATTATTTTTGGAATTTTTGTGCCTTTGAAAGAATTTCTGAGCTGGATAGACTTCACCTTCTATGCTTCAATTGGTTTACTTGTAATAGTCTACCAAGCAGTTTCATTCTATGTAAAAACAAGGAAACTCAAACGTGTAATGGCAATAGATTTTGATGAGGGGTTATTTGATGAAGTTCCGGTAACAGAGAGTGATACTTTTGGTAAGCAAAAACAGAAGGGGAATTTACAAGTAGATGAGAATGCTGCTTCTTATTGCCCCAGATGTGGGAGTAGTTTCACTAAAACACACCGATTCTGTCCAAATTGCAGCTATAGCGGGATTATCAAGAAGCTGAAATGATTAAGATACCCTAGTTCTTGAAGTTTTTTCTGGGATTTGTCAGCCCACTTTTTAACAACTTTTTTACTGATTTTCATTGGAATGTAGTGTATGATGTGTATTTGTCATGTTGTCATGTTAGCATAGCAGTCGAACATGGTTGAGCATATTGTATAGAC
>JAAFKJ010000054.1 GCA_021399395.1 Candidatus Heimdallarchaeota archaeon | reverse complement strand
TTGGTGTTGTTTACAAAGTCAAAATCATAATAATTGTTTAAGTAACTATTAACGACAGTTTGATTTGAATAAATATAGAAATCATTATAATATTCGTAAGGTACTGCTGGAAGGAAAATCCACATACCATAAGGATCTACCGTAAAACTCGATTCGGTGACCACAAGGATTTCATCTAATCTAGTGTCCAGTGCACTTGCTGCAGCGCTCAGCGCAGGATCGGGTATAGTTTGTAGATTAGAAAGAAAGTCTGGAAGATCACACATTGCATCAGGAAAGAGTTCACTATTTGAATTAACTCTAGCTTCGAATACTTCTTCTCCATGAGTTGCCAATGTAGCTGTCATAGTCAGTGCAAGATCATCTACAAGATCATCAATATCATCGAAAGCAGAGGTATTATAGGCACTTAATGTTACATCCAAACCCCATCCAAAATAATAATCGACATAATCTTCACATGTATGTATTGCTAAATCACTTGCATCCATGCTTGGATCAGCAATGAGAGCGGAGAGAGTATTATAATAGTCCCAACCATCAAGTGGTTCATTTAACATACTTGCTGTATAGATTTCACAGTAGTCTTTGAGTTCATACATTACTTCAAATTGACCCATAACACATGCGTCAAAACCTAAGAAATCGAAGTAATACCCATCTAGTGCGGTTGAAATTTCATCAACGAGAAGATTATCATGACCATTATCCTCATCCCAACACACACCATCCAGTCCACCACCATGATCCCATAGAATCAAGGCTGTTTTATCAGATGGATAATTGGTCAAGCCCCAGTCAATAAAATCATCTAAGGTTTGTGCCTCACCCATATTGACTTCACCTAGAGAAACATTCATTGGAGAAGTGAAAGAGTTAATATTACCATCGCCCTCAATTGTATAGTATCTAGCCTCAGACCAATCATTTGGATACTCAGGGGTTTCATAATCAAACTCACATCTATCAATCATCGCAACAATGTTGACATCAGCTGTTGTACCACCTGCTGCTTCCATTTCATTTAGATCTTCTAATGCGAAGAATTCTAGATTATTATCACCGCACATGTATATCAGAACAGTCCAATCTTTTGGACCAGCATTAATTGTTATATTCTCTTCATTAACAGTTTTACTGTTTACAAAAAATAACGGTGTAGCTGTAAAAATTATTAACAGAATTAGGGTTCCCTTTAACTTGCCAGAAAGTTGCATATTAGTTTAGTGTACATCTACACTTTTATACTTTTAGAAAAAAAGATGACAAATTCTAATGTGAATACCAAAAATTTATCAGTATTCTACAAGAAATGGTTTCAGACATAGTGTTGATACAGATGAAAGACAAATACGATACTCTTCTTGAGAAAACCAAGGAAATACAAGTAATAGGGCAGATTTCTATGTTGCTTGGATGGGACACAGAAACTAAGATGCCCAAAGGAGGGGTAATTCAAAGAAGTGAACAACAAGCATTTGTTGCCAGGTTATCCCACGAGAAGCAGACATCTCCTGAAATTGGAAAACTTCTCAAAGAGATACAAGAACATCCAGATTACGAAAAACTCTCTAACATAGAAAAGAGAAACATCTATCTT
>JAAFKJ010000053.1 GCA_021399395.1 Candidatus Heimdallarchaeota archaeon | reverse complement strand
TGAGTAACATTTATTAATCACTCAGAGAAACTAATTCGTTGTCCTTTAAGGACTATAGAAGGTGCTAAAAATAAATAATAGTGAATTTCAATTCTACAAATCTTTATTGAAAAAACAAAAAATAAAATCATTTTTGTTATTAATTATATTCCTTACTTCTTTATCAGCTTTAACAGATTCAGTTTCGGGAGAAATTGATGAACCTCCGCCCACTTTATATACTCCAGTAGATGGACACAAATTTACTGACACTAGGTACTTATATTTTACTTGGGAAGATCTGGGTTCGTTCTATGATGAGTATCAAATTCAGATCGCCACAGATACTGAATTTTTCTCTTATGTAACTGGCGGTTATGAAGATTACTCTTATTTCCAGCCTGTTACTTTTTCATTTGTTGATAACCTCTATTATTGGAGAGTGAGAGCTCACTGTATTTTTCCTCTAGGTTGGACAGTATGGAGTTCTACTTGGAATTTTAGTGTAGCATTGCAACCACCAATACCACCAGTTCTAACTTCTCCTCTAGAAAATGAAATAATCAGTGATTCTTCACCAGAACTTCATTGGGAAACTTCGGAAAGCTATTATGTTGGTCAGTATGCAAGTTCCTATGATGTTCAAATCTCAAATTCGAGTCAGTTTTCTTATCTAAATGTAAATTCATCCACTACTTCCACTAATTATTCTATTGTAAATCCACTAGAGGATAATACCTATTGGTGGAGAGTTAGACCCATAGGTTGGTTGGGATCGGTAGGTGGATGGAGTACTAGAAATTTTACGGTTGACACAATGGGTCCTTCAGCACCGATACAACAATCACCGAATATTGGTCAACTATTGACAGGAGAACCTACTGCTCTGACTTGGGATTATGTGGCAGGTGCAAAAGAGTATAATGTTCAACTATCAAACAATGAATATTTCTTACCAACATTCTTTGATGAAAAAGTTAGCTCATATTACTATATTACTGCTACTAGCCTCTCAGAGGGAACTTATTATTGGAGAGTATGTGCAATCGATTATGCAGATAATGTAGGGGATTGGAGTGATATTTGGAATTTTAAGGTAGATACAAATCCTCCGACTATTAGTGAGGTTACTTTTGGACCTACACTTCCGACAGTAGATGATGAGGTAGTGATCTATTGTGATGTTACAGATTTTGGTAATATTAACTACATAAAAGTAACCTATCAATATGACGGAGAAGAAGAGTGGTTTGAGGATTATGCTACACCCTTTATGGGAACCATCTATACTTTTTCAATCGGACCATTTTCTGAACTACGTCAAGTCAACTTTTATTTGACAGCTGTAGATGAACTGGCTCATGTATCAAATAGTACAATGTTTCATGTTCAAATAGTCCAACCTATCACTTCTGCAAATTATCCCTTAGGTGTTTCTAGTGTTCTATTCAGTTTGTTCAGTTCAATGATAGTATTAACTGTGATAAGGAAAAAAAGAAGAAAGAAATCATGACCCAAAGAAATCAGCTAATCTTTGTTGACCTTTGAAAGTGGTTTTTTGAGGTTCAACAACTACTATTTTTTTCTCTTTTAGTATCTCTTTGAACTTTCTAGCAGCTGGTGGTGCATATCCAGAAAAGTGGTTGTTTATGAACACATATCCTGTAGACTTGTTTGAATTGTTCTGGAAAGCTTGTAGAAGATTATCTGCTGCTTCTTCCATGTATATTTTTCTGTCTTTAAGCTCTTTACCTAACCCAATTTGCTGCTGGTGAGACCCTATCAACCTTAGATAGAAATGTTCTTTTTTCACTTCTTCAAAGAGATTAAATTTGATGTATGGAAGATAAGCACTAACAATGCCCAATTTTTTTTCATTGAGTAATTCGTATGTTTCATCATTGAACCACGTTGAATGTCTAAACTCCATGATAAGCTCATAATCATTGTGAGGGAAGAAATCTATGAATTCAACTATCTGTTCAAGATTTGTTTCATTCTTTTCAAAACTTGGTTTGAGTTGCATAACAAATGGTCCCAAGTTCTTCTTCAAAGGACTCATCATTCTCAAAAAATCATTAAGTTGTTTTTCAGTACCTGACAATAGATCAGCTTGACAAATAGTCTTTGGTAGTTTTGCTGTTAGAATGAAATCATCTGGAAGTAAATTTGCCCATCTTGCGGTTGTTTTCATCCTGGGGAATGCATAAAAAGTAGAATTTATTTCGGATGTAGTAAACTGAGTGCTGTAGAATTCTAGTAAATCAAGATTGTTGATATTTGGAGGATAAAAAGCACCTTGATTCGCTTTCCAATCATCATAGTTGAATCCTGTACATCCAACATGAATCTTTACATCTTGCATTGCATTCATCCTAACAACTCTTTTTGAGTATAAAAATTAGTAAAACAAGCTACTAAAATGTTTCGCGCAATGGCGGATAGAACTATTAGAATGTATATAAAAAGAAAAACACATGTTCTATTGCCGATAGGCACCCCTTGCCCTAGAGGACGACTGAGTGGTCTAACGCTCCGTGTGAAAACCACTCAAATTTCCTCTTTCATATCGGCACCTTTCCACCATATATTTTTGGGTCTTTAGGAATATATATCAATACCTAATCTTGGTTATGCAGGGAAACAAACCAGAAGGTAAGGAAATTGAAGAGGTCTAATGGCAATTTAAGAAGGGAGAACATGAATTTTGATGGAGTTAATTCCATTGTTAATGTTAAGGGGAAAATAAATCTAGCTTTACACTTACCAAAATCCAAACAATTTACTGTTGTTTTTCTTTTACTACTATCCCTAACTTATTACATGGGAAATCCTGTTTCAGCCACAAATGAGATTTAAATTTATGGAAACAATTTTCACACATCAACTGATTATTTTGATGGATATAATTTATTTATTCTAGAACGTGAGGATACTTCTTCTGGTTCACTAATGGATAGAAGAATCCTAATTACTAACATGACTAATGACATCATCATTGAGAAAGATCTACCTTCAACTAGTGTTTTAGCAGATATAGAAATTTACAATTCTACAACTGTGATTTTCGGGGATTATGCAACGACAAAGATGTGGAATTTTGAAACAGATATTATGGTTGATCTAGGGTTTGGTGGACACCACGATATTGAAATTAATTATCTCTATGATACATTCATTACATTAGGTATTGAAGATGTTGAAATAGAAGGAGAAACCTATATCCATGATCTGATAAACGAATATAGTATAAATGGAACCTTAATACGTTCAATCTCCACTCAGGACTTTGTTGATCCTTCTAGTGTATGTCCTTTCGAAAACACAGTTAATGTTTCAATCGATTTAACTCATGCTAATTCTGTTTTCTTTGATGAAGAAGAAGAGATGATATATATCAATTGCAGAAATACTAATACCTTTCACAAAATAGATTATGAAACAGGAGAGGAGATCTGGGGATTAGGTGAGTATGGAGATTTTACTATGTTTGATATCTATGGAAATGAAAGAGATTATCTGTTCTTCCATGCTCATAGTTTAGAAAAAATAGATGGGAATAGGTTCTTATTATTTGATAACGATTTCCATAATAAAACCAATGCTATCAATAAACAATCAAGGCTGATAGAAATTACTTTTGATGAAGTCACAATGGAAGCACAGGTTACTAGAGAATGGAATAGCCCTTCAGAATACTTTAGTCCTATCTGGGGCGATTGTGATTTACTTCCAAATGGCAATCTGTTTGGAGTTTTTGGATACACCATGGATGAAGGAACAGAAACAGGTTCTAAACTTGTTGAAGTAGATACTGATGGTGATATAACTTGGTTATTTGAATCATCTACCGAAGAAGAGATTCTATACACAATTTATAAGGTAGAAAGGTTTAGATTTACACCTATTGTTTCAGCACCATCAATTACTACTCATTCTGAAGAAAGCATAGATTTTGAGTGGAAAATACGGAATAATTTCAAATCCAATACAGATTTTGAAGGAAAATACCACATCTACTTAGATGATCATCTTCTGTTAAGCGAGGAAATTGTATTCCCCAAGTACTGGCAGTCAGTTGATGTAAATTACAGCTTAGTGGATTTAACAGAAGATACATATGATATATCAATAATTGTCGAGGATGAAAGCGGTCATTTATCTTGCGATTCAGCCTTCTATACAGGTTCTTATAAATTTGAATTAGATCCAAATGGTGGCAATATAATTTCTCTTTTTTTGGGAATCGGAATTCCTATCTTAGCTGGAGTATCCGTAGCTGTTCTGATTTATGTAAAAAGAAAGTAGTTGTGATTTGCAATATATAAGTAATAATAAATTTTGGTTTATCCATTTCTGCATAACATTTAAATTTGGAGTTTTGTGTAACTAACTATGTCCACATTTGTAAATACCTCAAAAGGAAAGAAAGCACCACTATTTTTCTTATTACTTCTAAGTATGATATTTTTCTCCTCAACTCTAAATTTTGATGAAGTTGTAGTTGGATACAGTATATATCACTTTAAGATTAATATGGTTCTTAAAACCAATGGAGGAGGTATCAGACCTGATGTGTGTTCATATATCGCTAATCAGCTTGAAGCTATTAACATTGATGTTGAATTAAAGGTTGAGGAGTGGGTTGTTTTCTTAGGAACTCTTCTTCTGAATCAGGATTTTGATTTAGCATATGTTGGCTTAACGGGAGGAGCTACACCTGATTTGAGAGATATCTATACTGAAGAGGGATCACTGAATATCTTTGGAATTTCTCAAGATATTCCTTACTGTAATCAATCAGAAGTCATGCAGAATCAAGGGGTTCAAATAACTGATTTAGAAGAGAGGCAACAACATTATTACAATTGGCAACAACTATTAATGGATAAAATAGTGCCGATGCTTCCGTTTTATTCTCCTAGAATTTATGTTGCAACCTGGGCAAATACACTTGGATATGATGCAAGATGGGGACTATCAGATTCTTTACCTTACATGAGTTATAGCGGATATCACGATGGTCAAACATCTTTGAATGAATTCAATATTGCTAGCTATAATTGGAAAGACTTGAATCCTCTTATTAGTAATTCTGATTCGGATACTTTGATACAAGGATTATTATCTGAAAATATCGTTCAATTTAGTCCTTATTATGCTCCAATTAAAACTGGTTTAGTACATGACTGGGAACAAATTGATGAATTCCATTACAAATTTTACATGAGAGATAATATATACTGGAATCCTTCCTATGATACCAGAGAAAGAACAGCTAGCTCAGCCCCGTTGATAACTAGTGGAGAACTTCTAACAGGACTTAAAGCGGGTCAGTATAGTGACGGTACTAATCAACAAGTCACTGCTAAAGATGCAGTTTTTACATATCTCTTGTGGTCAAATCCAGAGGTTAGTGAAGATACGTCATATCATTCTTGGATCTCTAATATTTATGTTGATCCAATTGATGATTTAGCTTTTCATATACATATTGACGGGGACCCTTATACACCAGAAAATGAGCCATATGTTGATTTATGGACGAGATTACCATGGGAGGTTTTACCTGAATTCTTTCTCAATTCTTCTAGTTCAACAATAACTTACTCTTCTGGAGGAGTAGAGTGTAAAGGAATTTATTCAGGCATGGAGTTGACATCTGAATGGTTAGCTTATAGTGAAAGTGCATTTGGTTGTGGGAAATATATGTTGGATTATTCTATCAGCAATTCTATCACAGTACTTGAAAGAAGTCCTTATTGGTTTGGTGTTGGACCAATTGATGGTAGCACTGGACTGGAACCTTTTGTAAATAACATCAACATCAGAGTAATTCCAGATTCTTCGGCAGAATTAGCAGAATTTAGGGCAGGAAAACTAGATTTTGTTAGATTAACAGAATTCAAAACTGAGAGAAAGCAGATGCAAGCAGACCCGAGATACAATGTACAGACTTATCTTACTGGTGCTATGACTTTTCTAGCATTTAATATGAGAAGAAACTTCTTAGGAGGGCCAGCAAATCACATCTTTCTAACTGAACCGGGTTTAGAAGAATATACTGCTGGAATAGCTTTACGCAAAGCTATTTGTTATGCAATAGACAGAGAAACCATAAATCAAGCTCTTTTTGATGGAGAAGAAACAATCTGTCACAGCCCTATTTATCCTATAATGTCATTTTATCTCTATAACGATATAATAAAGTATAACTATGATTTGGAAGCAGCCAAAGAGTGGTTTAACCGTGCTGTTCTAATTCCTGTATTGGAACTAACAGTTGAAAATCACAATGAGATTGGTAAAGATATTATTTTCCAAGCTGATTATACTTCTGGACCTGAAGTTACTAGTTCAGTTCTAGATTACTTCGTTGATGATTATTATCCTATAGATGAAACAGTGTTGATGATGGAGGACAAATATAATTATTATACTTACAATATTGGTTCTGATTATATCAATGGTACGCAGATAGTGTTTTCCATAACCGCAACAAACATCTATGGTCACAAATTTTCGACAGGAACTATATTATTCAATGTTGGAACTAGAAATGAAGCTTTGTATGCTAGTTTCCCTGTAGAATCAATCTTTTGTATTCTCATAATTCCAGTAATATTCTCAAGAATAAGAAGAAAGAAGGAAGAATAACCTCAACCTTCTCTTATTTTTGAACTAAGCTGTTACTTATTGCTAACGAATTTAGTAGCTTCTTCTGTCATGTTGCTTCAGCTCAATTTATAAAGATTCATAATTCTTTGCACCCATAGGAGTGTTTTGAGGATGGATGCTGTTGCTAAAATTGGAAAATATATGCTCGCTGACGGTTTTGATTTGATTGTTGACCTTGAAAAAAGTCAAGGAAGTAGACTTGTTGATAAGAAATCAGGTAAAAGTTATCTAGATTTCTTCTCGTTCTTTGCTTCATCTCCAGTAGGATTAAATCATCCTGATATGTTGGAGAAAGAATTTTTGGATCATCTAGCTAGAGTAGCTATAAATAAACCTAGCAGTTCAGATTTCTATACTGATGAAATGGGAGATTTTGTAGAAACTTTTGGACGTGTAGGGATTCCAGATCATCTTCCCAATTTGTTCTTAATCAGCGGTGGTGCATTAGCTGTTGAAAATGCTTTGAAAGCTGCTTTTGATTGGAAAGTAAGAAAGAATTTCAAGAAAGGTTTTGAAGATGAAGTTGG
>JAAFKJ010000052.1 GCA_021399395.1 Candidatus Heimdallarchaeota archaeon | reverse complement strand
CTTATAGTCCGTCTCTTGCTGTCGATGTTGCAATGAATGTGTATATATCATGGCAAGATGGAACTAACTATGCTGGGAGTGGAACAGATAGTGATATTTTCTACAAACGATGGAATGCTACGTTGTCCTCTTGGACTGTTACAGAAGTCGTTTCCACAGAAAGCACATTACAGTCTTATGCTCCTTCTCTTGCTATCGATGTTGCAATGAATGTGTATATATCATGGCAAGATGGAACTGACTATGCTGGAGCTGGAACAGATTGGGATATCTTCTACAAACGCCAGGACGCTTCCACTTCTCTATGGACCACCACAGAACTCATTTCAACTGAAAGTACAGCTGATTCTGAGTCTTCTTCACTTGCCGTGGATGCAGAAGGGGAGGTACACATAGCTTGGGAAGATACGACTAATTATGCTGGTGCAGGAACAGAAGAAGATATTTTCTATAAACAATTCGCGGGCCCCCCTGCTGCGCCTGAACTAGCTTTTATTGTTCCTAATCCTACTAATGTTACTGCCATCTATTTCGATTGGAATAATGTTCATGGTGCAACTTCTTACCATGTTTATCGTTCAACCTCTTATATCTGGTCTGTGGAAGGACTCGTATCCATTGCTACTGTTACCTCTAGTGACTATATTGATATTGTACCTTTAGAAGGATTCTACTATTATGTTGTTGTTGCTGGAAACTTTGCAGGGAACAGTTCGCCTTCCAATTGTCAATATGTCGAAGTGAAGTTTACTGATCTTGATGCTCCTGAACTAGCCTCTATTTTGCCTAATCCTACAGATTCAGATAGTATCTCTTTAGTATGGGATAGCATTGATGGGGCAACAGAATATTATATCTACCGATCTGCTTCGTATATTTGGTCAGTTGAAGCTCTAACTCCAATAACAACAGTTGGCTCAACTTCCTATATCGACTCTCTTCCCTCTGAAGGATACTACTTCTATGTGATCGTAGCTAATGACGGTGCAAGAAACAGTACCCATTCTAACTGTGAATATATTGAGTATAAAACAGCTCATGTTCGGGAATTTACCCTAGTTTCTGGTTTGATACTTGGTGCCTTTGCTTTAGTGTTTGTAGTTACTAGAATACGCAAGAAGAATTTTAAAACGAACTAGTTTCAACTAGTTCTTGCTTTTTTTGTTTTTTTACTTTCAAATATGCTATCAATATCTTGAAACAATAAGAAGACTAATCCATTTTTTTCTAGTTTGTCTCCTACAATATTGTATTATCTCCTTAAAACTTTACCTGGAAGTCTTTCATTTAGCTTTCCTTTTTCTAGTACAAACTCTCCATTTACGAGAACATATTCTATTCCTTCTGAAAATTGGTGTGGTTCTTCATATGTTGCCTTATCATATATTCTTTCATAGTCAAAGATCGTTATATCTGCCCACATTCCTTCCCGTATCAATCCTCTATCAAACAAGCCTAATTTCTGAGCTGACAAACTAGTCATCTTTCTTATTGCCTCTTCGAGTGTTAGCAATCCTTCTTCCTTGACATATTTTCTGATAATTCTTGGAAAAGTACCATAGAATCGAGGATGAGGTTTCCCATACCCCATTATACCGTCTGGAGCTACCCCCCAGCCATCACACCCAATAGATGTATATTTACTCTTCATTATCCTGTTGATATCTTCTTCTCCCATGCTTCTAATCGTTATACCCACTTCCCCTTCGTTTTCTAAAAGCATATCAAATATAGTATCGCATGGGTCTGTTTTACCCTTAATTTCGGTTATCTCTCCGACATTCTTTCCTTCAACGTCTTTCCATTCGTCAACTTTTACATCTGAGATGTAGACATTATAGGATCCAGCCTCCTTATTCAAATTATCATACTCTTCACTTTCACTGACCATATCAGTCTTGATTTTCGCTCTTATCTCTTCAGAAGAGAGTCTTTTCAGGGTTTCATCTATCCCTCCTTCTAAAGCCCATGGTGGGAGTAGAGCTGACATAGATGTTGCACTTCGATTGTACGGATATTGATCACAGGTAATATCCAATCCTCTCGCATTTGCTTCTTCTACAAGTTTGACCGATTCTACACTTTTTCCCCAGTTGCCTTTTCCTGAACATTTGAAATGAGCAATTTGCCCCCCGCGAACTCCCGATTTCTCAACAATTTCTATAAACTCTCTAACTGCACCTAACAATCCTGTTCCTTCATTGCGAATATGAGAGAAATATAGACCATTGTATTCTTTTACAACCTTGACTAATTCAATTACTTCATCTGTTTTTGAATAAACTTGAGGAGAATAAATTAGACCTGTGCTTATCCCGAACGCCCCTGCTTCCATCGCTTCTTTGGTTAATTCTTTCATCTCTTGAAGTTCTTCTTCTGTTGGTTCACGGTTCTCATAGCTAGGTCCTCCAGCAATTCTTATTGGCCCAAACCCAACTAGTGGAACTATGTTTGAAGAGATTTTCTTACGTTCAACATCTTCCAGATATTCTTTGAAACTTCTCCAGGTTATCTCAGGAGGTTTTACTCCTGGAGGTGCCCCCATGTCGAAATCTCTTTTGAAAGTCTCGAACCCCTTCTCACTTACAGGAGCAAGAGAGTATCCACACTGTCCCACAACAGAAGTTGTAATTCCTTGAGATACTATGGATTGAAGTCTATTATCATAAGGAATACCTACATCTGAATGACTGTGCATGTCTATAAAACCTGGACTCACCAATAAACCTAAAGCATCTATAACTACATCAGCTGTTTCCTTGATCTCGTACTGTAGCTGGACAATCTTACCATCTTTAATTGCTATATCTGATTTAAAACCCAAGTTTCCAGTACCATCTACTATAGTTCCATTTTGAATTAAAATATCATAGCTCAATTTACTCAAGTTGGTGATATTAAGCCTATATTTAATTTTATTCTATTTTCTTACCTTTTGACCACAATTGTCACAATAGGATACTTTGTGATGTAATTCATATCCACAATGAGTGCAAGTTACACCTTTAGCTGGTGTTAATAATTCATCCGAGAGATTCATCTCCTCTTGTTTCTTAGCCTTAACATAAGCACGAAGCAAAGGACCACCAGCAATTAGAAAGCCAATAAACAGTGCTCCAACAACCCAATACCATTTATCAGGTCCGAAGACAACTCCAATAATACCAATTATGATACAAATTCCTGCAGTAGATAGTAAAATGATTAGTAGCTTTTGTGAATTCCTCATGATACTATTTTCCCAATGCTTTCCCACAATTATCACAGTAGGTATGGCCCGGTTTAGCACTGACTCCACAATAAGTGCAAAAAGCAGGTGTTTGTGTGGTTTCAGGTGTATAAGTCTCTGGTGTTTGTGGTTCTTTCACCGGTTGATATATATTCGATTCTGGTGCATAAGATCGATAAGGTTGATCTGCAGGTCTTGAAGCATCTTCTTTTTTAGCTCGATTATATTTGAATATGAGAGGACCAACTGCAAATATCAATCCCGCCCCTATTGCAGCAAATACAAACCAAAAATCGTCAGGCCCTAGTATCCAAACTACTATACCTATCGCAATAGAAGCTACAGTTGTTACAATAATCATTATCAGTATTTGACGTGAATTGTTTTTTGACATAGAAATAAGTCATGGTTTTTTTCTTTTTAAAGATTTTCAGAATTAAACGAATTCTCTAAATAAACCATTAAACAGCGAGAATATTTAAAAGAATCCTAATCTTTCTTCTAGCAGATAGAAGACAGTTGCAATTTAGGTGATTCTATGGAAGAGGAAATATCATCCCCATACTTATCCGAGGAAGTAGATTTAACTAAATCTGGACCTATTTTCATATATAGGCAACTTTTGAAGATAACAGCTTGGAGAAGATTCGCTCATCATCCTACTTGCAGTGTCTATAAAAATCACTATTACACCATTGGCAAATTACATCTATGTGTAGGATGTACTTCTCTCTACTCTTCAATAATCCTTTCTCTTATCATGTTCTTTTCATTCATGAATTTCTTCAGATCAAATCCCTACTACCTTGCTTTTACCTTTGTAATAGGTATTCTGGGCCCTTTCATTCACTTTGCTATCAGACCAAAAAATAAGTGGATTAAAACAATTTTTCGGGTTTCAGCAGGTATTGCTTTAAGTGCTTACATTGGTCTTATTGCAATTGTTCCCTCTTGGTGGTTGCGAATAGTTATGTTCATTTTTATTGCTGCAGGTTTTTCTCTTTATGGCCTAATGAGAGGAAAAAATGCCAATCTGAAATACTGCAAAGATTGTCGTTTACGTTCAGCTGAACCTCCTTGCTTTCCTCATAGAAATACCAATATTAGAATTGAAAAAATAAATCAATTCGTTGCTCATAATTTAGAAGAGAAAAAGGCCAGAAGGAGAGAGAGAAAGAATCTAATTGAATAGATCGTAAAACCAATCTTTTAGAGTCTCCCAAACATATTTTGCGTAAGTTTGTGTATCAAATCCTGGATCGCTAGTCTGAGCATTAGCTGTTATATTATCGCCACTACAGCACGATGAAGTATCGCATGCATTAGCACACGCATTATTACAGCTGTTACTACACGCATCACTACATGCTTCATCACACCCACAATCACAGGTGCAACCAGCGCATGCATTTTGACACATTTGAGAGATTGATAAACCTATCAAATATATGATCAATACAGCTATTCCTGCAAGAACAATTAACCCTCCAAAAACTATTGATATAATTATGATTATTCTTCTTCTTCTCTTTTTCTTTAGTAATTCAGGGTCTACAGGATCCATTGGGTAAGGTTGATAAATTTGTTCCTCAATTGGGGGTTTTTCGTCCATCATATTGAATTAACAGAACTAGGTTAAAAATTTTCTTCTGTTTTTAAGTCAATTTGATTATTATATTACAGAAAGTGAAGAGTACATCTAGGGTAGATTGAATGAATCAAGCTGATAATACCTATAGTCAAATCATTTTAGGAACATTAGTTAAAGATAACACTTTGCTTGTGTTCCCACAGTATGTTGATTTAAACCCCATCCTATCATTATTGTTTAGATATTTCAAAGAAAAGGAACCACAGAAGAAGATAGGTATAATTCTCAACAAAGCTGAGTCAACATCAATCTTTCAAGAATTTATCAAGATTTACTCCTCTCAAATCAATTTTAGCCAAATTAAATCTTCTCAATCTCTTGAGTCTAGGAGAGACAAATACACTAAGGGAGAGATACTTCTTATTACACCTCAACTGCTTAAAAATGACATTCTTAGGCAAATGATTACACCAGAGGATTTTGCTTTTCTTTTCTTTTCTGATGCAATATTAGTTAAAGGAAAACATGCTTCAGCACAACTTATGGAGATATTCCTGAAGAACGCTATATTTGTTAGAACTGCTGGTCTGGTTCAAGAAAGATTCCAGTCAACAGAAGAGTTAGAAGAAGTTTGTGAGAAATTGTTGATTACAAAAATCGAGTATATTGAAGCAAAGGAGCAACCCTCTTCACTCTACAAACCTTTAGAAGAGAAAGTAACCGTGCCTATCAACAAGCCGATGTATGAATTCTGCTTTGATATTAATAGATACATCAAGGAATATCAAGTGTTTCTTAAAGAGAAGGGTGTCAACAGACCTTTAGCCGTAAGAAAAGAATTTCCTGATTTTGTGATGAGTCTTCGTAAAGAGTATGATTCAGATCAACAACAGGTTCTCATCAGAAAAGCAATAGAATTGATGAACTTTGTAACAATCAAAGAACTTGTTGAGGCCTCTGGACCTAAAACTGCTCTTTCTTTTATGGAGAGATTAAAGAAGAGAGATGAAGAGGAAGAGGATAAGTTTAGCAGTTTAACAACTAAATTTGCCCGAACCCCAATCTTTGAAGAGATTTATTCTGAGATAACCAAACTTTCTGAAGTATCACATCATCCCAAACTTGATAGACTTGCTCAACTGATTCTTTCAGCTAGAAATAAAACCAACCTTAAGAGATTCTACATAATTGCGAATCATAAATCTGTTTTATCGGAACTCGCAGATAAATTGAAAGATATAGGTCTAAAGTCTAAGAATCTCCCCAGAAGCCAATCTAAGGAAAGAAACAAGACTCTTGAGATGTTGAAGGAGAGGGAGATTGATGCGATCATAGCATCACACTTCATTAAAACTTCTGCAGATGTAGTTATTTTCTACAATGTTCCAACTAAATACCAAACCTATCTTGAAAGTAAGAAACATTCTAAGAAAGTATTCTTGCTAGTTACTCATAGATCTCAAGAAGAAAGAGTTTACCACAAATTTAGAAACAAGGAAAAATCTGTAGGTAAGATAATCAATCACACTAAAATCAAGGAAAGATTGATTCAAAATCAGCAAATAATTTTTGAAAAATCGATTGAGAAAAAGATGAATTCGAGAACAAAAGCATTTGTTAATCTTGCTAAATCTTTGTCTAAAACAAGAGAAGGAAGGGCTGAAAAAACAGAATATACTGAAACTACAAAAGATGAAATAAGTGCTAAACAGATCCAGTTTCTAGCAGATTGTTCTTATGCTGAAGCTATACAAATCTCTTCATTGCTCTCAGAAAAGGAACTGAATGGTATTGAGAATTTGTCAATTGATGAAATTTCTGAAATTTTCCCTCGTTCCCGAGCAATAGAAATTATCGAAAACATTGAAGGAAGGAAGTATCTTGCATCAAGTTAGCTCTGAAGCGGAAGAAAGCTGGGAGATCGCTAAAATCATCTTCCCCTATACCAAGATGAAGTCTCCACAAAAGAAGATCATCCAATCCATTCTCTCTTCTGAACAACCTCTCCTGATTAGTTCTCAGATAGGAGTAGGTAAAACAGCCGCTTTACTAGCTTCTTTGCTTTCACTCAAAAAACCTGACGAGAAGATAGTCATCTTTGTTAGAACTAAAGCTCAAATCAATGTTTTTTTGAGAGAGTTATCTAATATTTTTAGACAAATTGTAAAACACTGGGATGTTCTTGAATCGCATTTTGAAAATTTCCCTATTTTTGTTCCATTCTTAGGGAAAAATGAGTTATGTCTAAAAGCTAAGAAAAACTATCCTGGCGAGTTGTACACTCATATTTGTAACCTAACAAGATGTCCTCTAAAATCAAAAACGCAGAGAGCTACATTGGATGATATCATTGAATCAGTCAAGAAACTCTATGAATCTTTTTCAGATGTCATATCTAAAGAAGACATTCTAGCAAGTTTGAATTCAGATAAATATTGTCCCTATTTCTTTTCTTATTTTCTGATGCAAAAAGCTGACGTGATAATAACTTCCTATCCATTTTTGGAGAATAATGCCTTATTCACTCGTCTTTACTATAGCTTAGGTACATCGGTTTCAAAAACCTTAGTTGCTATCGATGAAGCGCATAATCTTTTCAAACCGATAAATCAAGAGATTTCTAAATCCTTTATTGAAAATGCAGCTAAAGAACTCCCTCATCACGTCTATACTGACATACTTGAAATGATAGAAAGTCAGAGTATCATACACAACAAATTCGATGATTACAATTTGAAATCTTTGGAAGATGAGTTGTTTACCCTACTTCAGTCACAATTAGTTCATAACAGTCCTCCCGCATTCTATGCATACATAGTTTACCATTTCTTACTCTCTTCACAAAATAAGATTCTACTATCAGACGGTCAAAAATTATCTATAGTTAACATTCAACCTTCTGATGTGCTAGGTAAATTCTCTGAAGCAAGAAGATTTGCGTTGATGTCAGGAACTTTTGAACCAATACGTTCTTTCCAACAGATTTTCAAACTTCCTAATTCCAAGATACTTCAAGTTTTTCCTCCAAAAGAAGAGATTGAAGCAAAATACTATGTCTTATGTAATCAGAAATTGAATGGTAAATATGAGAACAGAAATCATGAATATTATGTTCTAATTGCTAGTACAATTCATAATATCTTTGAAGCTATTGATGGGCACACGATAGTTTTCGTTCCTAGCTACAAATATATGAACGAACTTGAACAAACGGGTGT
>JAAFKJ010000051.1 GCA_021399395.1 Candidatus Heimdallarchaeota archaeon | reverse complement strand
TAATCTTGTATGATATTTAACTCAAAATAACCACCATAGACATACCACCAACAGTAATCGACAAAAATTGTCTCTGTAAAAATATCAACTACGATTAATTTTACATCCCAATAATCAGCATATAAGAATGTCCAGAAAACCGTGAAAGCATATAATTCTCCTGATGCAATAGCATATGATTCTCCATAAATTAGTATATCATGTGTTGCATTACTTATCCACACCTCTATGGTAATATCTCTATCTGCTGCATAGTTGCTTAAGATCCAACAATACATTATAGCTTCTTCCATCACAAAAACTTCGTACCGTTGGTACATCCAGACATCCAAGTATCCTCCGTAGACTATCCAGCCTTCAGGACAGTATTCAATCCAAGTAAGATCTAATTCTATTATGTAAACTTCTACATAGAGATCCCACCATCCTTCTGACAGAAATACATAGAAAACTTCATCCATGAAATATGTTCCTGCTAAAAGGTCAACTCCTAAGCGAGCATAAATCTGAATCAAGTGAGTTCCATTGTCAACCCAGACAGCGATATTAACAGTTAAATCAATTGCATAATAATTGTATACCCAAAACTGTATTCGTTCTTCCACTCCAATATAAGTTTCATAGTTCTGTTCAATGACTATATCGATAAAACCGTCAAATACTTCCCAGTAACAGTAGTCGAAGTATTCTACATCTGTCATAATGTCTACTACTCTTAAAATCACATCATAGTAACCAGCCACCATAAAAGTCCAAAATATATCAACTACATAAACATCATAAGCAGCTATGGTCTTCACTTCTTCATAGATTTGTACTGGTCCACTACCATCATTCAGTAAGATTTCGAAATAGTAATCTTTTGCGATCGCATATCCATTTTGGATATAGATAGTCATCTTCACTTCTATGCCTACTTGTGCTTCAAATTCTTGGAAAAGTGATATTTCTACGAAACCGTCAAACACATACCAATCGCACTCGGTTATATACTCCATTACGTTGACAATGTCCATAACTTTTAGCATGGCCAAATGGTAACCTAACAGAGTAAAAGCATGAGTTACGGTAAACACATATTCTAGATAAGGGTGAAGAACTCTAGATTCTGTATATATGAGAAAAACGCTACCGTTATTGTATTGTATCCATACTTCTATATCAGCATCAACATCAATTCCAAAAAGGTTCATGACATGACATTCAATATATGCCGTTTCGTAAATTGCAATATCATATTCTTGCACAATCCATACTTCTATAGTATCTCTTGTGTCGTCCAACCCTAATTCTTCTTGAACAGGGGCAGTTTCTACTTCCTGTAATTCTTGGTCTGAGGTAGGTTGATTAGAATAAAGCGCATGTGCAGCTTGATTTGAACCCCCTATAACAGCAAGCGTAAAAAGTAGAATAATAAACGTTGTATTAATCATTCGTCGTTTGTTCAATTTAATACACACCTGTACTTAATGTACAGATTAATAAATAGCACATAGGTATTTATCTCTTTCCTCGAGCTGAAACTAGCAAATTATTCCGACTAAATCCCAGATGATTAAAACCGTAAAATTCGATTTGGTTACAATAGAGAATATTGTAGTGTGATGCAATTTCTCGCACACACTTTAATTTAACGCTGTTCATTTAAATGAACGTAGGTTTATATTTAACAGCGCTTGTTCAAAATACTATAGAAAGTATTAAAAAAGGATTTTTCTTATTATCTGATGTTAAGAATTGTTTCACGAGAGATGAAGATGGGAGTGCTTAATTGAAGTCCACTAAAAATACACAGATACTAAAATTTGATAAGAAGGGTATCCCACTCGTGATTATAGGTTTACCTCAAGCAGGTAAATCTACGTTTGTTCAGCGTATCAAAACCGGTGAATTTTCAAGCACAAGACCAACTTTGGGTATGCAATTTGAAACAGCGGAAATTGGTGATGCACGCTTTGACATTTTTGATCTTGGTGGGCATAAATCATATCGAAAAACCATTTGGCAAACGTATACTAAACTTGCTTATGGTTTAGTGTTTATTTTAGATTCTGCTGACCCTGATAGTTTTGATCTTGCTAAGGAGGAATTCTGGAGAAGTATAGATTTGAAAGGGAATCAAGATGACTTTCTAATCGTAATTCTTTGTAATAAATCTGATCTAGATGAGAGTGTAGATTTGGAAAATATCATCAATCACATGGAACTATACAAATTAGCAGAAAAGGAAAATGCTTCTTTTCAATTCTTCAAGACAAGTATGAAGAGTGGTGAAAATGTTGATGCAGCTCTTAATTGGCTTACCAATAACACTTCACGTATTGTCCAGAAACGTACTATTGACCCCCAGATGTTTATGTTAGCAGATTTAGAGGGTTTCCCTCTATTGGAAATTGATAAGATGGGGCTTGAAGAAGATCCTTCTTTGATGGCTGGGTTTCTTTCTGCTATAGAGAGTTTCAGCAAGCAAGTATTTGGTAAAACAGGCATTCTTCAGTTCATGCAATCGGGTGGTTACAAATATATTGTCAAAACTGACGACAAATTCATCTATTCACTAATCATCAAGATAGATGAATGTCAAGAAGAGGCCAGAAGAATGATCAACATTGTTAGTGAGAATGTATATGATCTGGAGAATTTTGCGATGTTGGAAGGAATTATTGCGCAGTTACTCAATATTGACCCATCAGATTATGTTTTGAGAAAAGGTTTTACTTGAAGTTCAAAGAAAAGAATTAAAAATTCTAGTTGTACTTCAACTTGAGGACCATGGTAAAAGAATTCTTCTATCCAAAAACAATTGCAGTGATTGGAGCAACAGCTGATTCCAAGAAGTTTGGCAATGCAGTTACAGTCAATTTACTTGAAAATGAACAACTTGAGAGTGAGTTATTTCCAATAAATCCTAAATCCACTGAGATATTAGGGTTGAAAAGTTACGCTTCAATTTTAGAAGTTGAAAAAGAAGTAGATCTAGCTATCGTATTAGTTCCCTCAAAAGCTGTACCTATTGTTGTAGACCAGTGTATTGAGAAAAATGTCAAGAGGATAATTATTGTATCAGCTGGTTTCGGAGAAATAAATGAAGAAGGGAAGAAATTAGAGCAAGCGATGACCAGTAAAGCTCTCAAGAAAGATATTCGAATCATTGGCCCAAACTGCGTAGGAATCATGAATGTTGATACAGGTATGAATGCTTCTTTTATTCTCTCTCCACCCAAAGGTAATGTCAGTATGGTCACTCAATCTGGCAGTTTTGGAGCTGCTTGCTTATATGAGATGCAAGATCAAGGGTTAGGATTCTCAAAATTCGCAAATCTTGGGAATATGTCAGATATAAATTTGACAGACCTGCTTGGATTTTATCTTGAAGATGCAAATTCAGAAGTTGTTTGTATTTATCTAGAAAACGTTATTGATGGAAGAAAGTTCTATGAAATTTTGAAAAAAGTAGCAAACAAGAAACCAACAATTATTTTGAAAGGGGGAAGAACAGCTTACGGAGCTTCTGCAGCTGCAAGTCATACAGGATCAATTGCTACTGATTATAGTTCCCTTAAGGCAGCAATCAAGCAATCAGGAGCAACGTTGTGCGAAAACCTGAACGATTATGTTGCAGCCATCAAAGCATTCTCTTTCCTTCCACTACCAGCTGGGAACAGAGTTGGAATCCTAACTAATAGTGGAGGTAGTGCAGTACTTTTCAGTGATAACGCAGAAGAATTTGGTCTTAAAATGGCAGAATTTTCTACAGATTTCATAGACAAGATTACTCCTCATGTTATCCCATTAGTAAAGAAAGTTAATCCACTTGATTTAATTGCTGGAGCTAATGGAGAGTCTTACTATCAAGTAACAAAGGCAATGCTGGATGATCCCAATATAGACATTGTTGTTCCTTGTGCAGTTATCCCAACTTTTCTAGAGATGACATTGGATGAACACTACTTGGGAGTGATCAAAGCGTGGAACGAAACTGGAAGGAAGAAACCTATCATTCCTATTTTTATGAGTGGAGAATTAGTTGACAAAACCAAAGAAATAGCTGAAAAAGAATTAGCTCCTGTGTTCTTATCACCTAGAGAAGCTGCATTTGCTGTAAAAGTTTTAATTGAAAGAAAGAAGAAGATTCAGAAGTAGGATTGAAGGATCATCTCTTTCACTTTCTCAACGTCTTCAGTATATTTATATTTAGGATTAAGTTCCTTTCTGCGATCCATGAAAGTGTCTAAGTCTTCGATCTCTTTGATATACCCTCGTTCCAATAGCTTCAATGTAGATAGAAGTAAAGTTATACTGACTTTGTCTCTTAAGCATTTGTGAATCAAAGGTATAGAACGCTCGAAGACATGGTTGTTACGTATTTTGTCGGAAGCTACCATCATACATACCAATAAGATTATGATATTTAAAGATGTGTCAGACTAAATGATTACCGTTCTAACTGCAGAAGGATGGAAAATATTGGGTTACAGCTAGTTAGCTTGACTACTGTCATGGATAGATCTTTTCTCATAAACCTTGTACCCAATCATGTAAAAAATCGCGAACGAAAAACAAAGAGCAATGAATATGATTCCCCATACAAATGCAGGTAAGACAGAGGTTATTGATTCAACATATCTAAATAGAAATATTGCACCAACGGCTAGTGCTCCGCTCAAGAAACTAGCGATAGTAGCTAGAATAAAAACAGTCTTTTTCGGATTTCTAGTCTTCAGTTTTTTCTACCTCTTTTTCGACTTTTATATCGATTGGATGGGGTTTTTCTTCTCCTTGTAACTCGACTCGTCCCTCATATTCAAGTACTTTTCCTAATGGAGTTGAAATTATTCTAGTTTTCCTATATTTTCTAATACTTTGATAACCGATGTAGATGATAATAACATCAATAATACTGATAACAACCCAAAAAGCAGTATCTCTTGTAAAAGCTGCTAAAACCAACAATCCTACAACTAAACAAGCAAGGATAGTTATTAGAGCTGGAATAAAAGCACGGTGATATTTGGGTCTTGCTTTAATCATCATGGTGGTCACTTTTTTTGGAAGAGGAAACTGAGTTCTGAGCAATTTTATTATTCTCAGATTTCTGTTTGTCTGACTTCTCTTTGTGCATTAATAAAGATATCAGTTTAAAGCTAACATAAACCAGAATTATAAAGAAAAACCAACCAAAAATAATCCAGACTGAATAAATGCCTAAGTCATCCCACCTATTCAGAGAAATGGTTAGAAGAACATAAACAAGAAAAGAGCCAAACAAAAAGACAGAGCTTATAAGGATGATTTTACCAACAAGGGATTGCTTACTATATCTAAAAGTATCCCACCTAGATTTTATATCGATCTTCTTTTTAGAGCTCATATAGATAGTATTGCTTTACAGAAGATTAATATAAAGTTTGTTTGTGAAAAAGAAACTGAATAATTTCAAGCTTGAAGTTTTTCTAGTAGTTCTAGTAGAATCATCTGTTTTTCCAAAGGTAATGATTCTTTAGAATGAGTTTTAATAGAAAGTGATTCTAAAGATTTGAAAATCCAGTCAAGCTCTGTACGTATAAAACTATAGGCTTCCATAGCACTAAGATCCGGAAGCTGCAGAGATATCTTTTCGAAATATGAAGAAGAGCGTCCCCCATAAACAATTCCATCTTCAATATTGATAATGATTAGATTGACAGAAGGTATTAATCCTCGGTAGTCATTGGTTCCGATAATGTCAAACCCTCGTTCAAATTGGAATGACCAGAATTTGACTTTAAGCAATTTTGTGGGAGAAAGGAAGCGAAGAGATTGGATCATTGATTCAACTATTTTACGATTTCCTGTAACGATTACAGGGATACCAACGACAAGACCATAAAGGATTTTGTCAATCCCTTCAGGTATTAATCTTGTTATAACATCGAAAGAAAGAAAGTCATGAGAATCATCTAACATACTATCTTTGGCAACACTCTTGAGCTTAATCATAGAGTCGTAATCTGAAAGATCTGTCTTTTCAAAAATATTCATCATGTTCTGTTGGATATTTGATAAGTACTCGGCTAGGCAGGATTTAATTTCTATACCAATCTCTTCTTCGTAGCGAATAGCTTCAAAAGATTGAAATTTGTGTTTGAGTTGCACTTTCTTGAATTGTGCAAGTAGAAGTGGAAGAATATTACCATTGAACGGGGATTCAATATCTACTAAAAGCGAGACGACAAGGTCATTCTCATAGTAAAAATACAGAATTTTGCCTTCATATTCAATTTCACGGGGGAAAGAATAGACAACTTCTGAAGAAAGTGCAATAATAGCACTAATGAGACCTGTCACCAAAGCATTATCTACTACGACTCTCTCCGAAGAGGAATCGTACTGATAAAGCAATTCTCCATTCTTAGATGTAATAAGTATCTTCACTTTGTTCACTCGTACTAGTTAAGTGAGCAACCTCTAACACACCATGTAGTACACAAACGATTTTGTCTGCCTTTATCTAGATAGTACGTAGATATTAACCCCGTTAAGCATACAATGTTTACGAAATATTATAAGCTCTATGGAATAGGAAAAGGGTTTACTGAAGTTGAAATACCGACAAAATAACGGAAGGGGGCATAAGAGCAATTCTACGCTATATTACCCAGAACACAGAGAAGAAGATTATCACGAATAACACAGGTAATCCAAAGAAGAATAAAACTATCAGTACCTTGACCCAGTTGGGCACTCCCTTGGGTTTTTTAGGGTGATAAGGATATACTTGTCCGGGTACTGCATCATACGATCCTGAAATACTTCTCCCTTGTTGAGACTGTGAAGGTTGGTAAGGCTGATAACCTCCTTGTTGTACATAAGCAGGTTGAGGTTGAGGTTGAGGACCGCTTGTCTCAGCTAAGCCTTGACCACAGTTTTCGCAAAATTTGTTGTTAGCTTTATTTCGAGCACCACAAAACTGGCAAAACATATAACTCATATTTCTTTCAAGAATCTTTTACATATACACTTATTTAAAATAATCCTTATTCCCAAGACCTTATCTTAATTCGTTTTTAAAGGATGTAGTGCGATTTTGATACACACCGGGTTAAGATTTAAATATTATAAATTATTACCACCTTTGGTTTACATGAAATTCGCTAAAAAATACTTTTACGTAGCAACAATAATCCTAGTGGCAGTAGGAGGTGCACTATATCTATTTTCGGATTCTATTTTCAGTATGCCAACTGATTTTCAAACAACCAGCGATCAAAGAGCAGAATTTTATCCTAGAAGCTACACTCTGTCTGAAAGCTTCACAACATCTTGGGAGCTCTACTCAGAAGACTATTGGTATGTATACTTTACAGAATCTACATCACATAGCTGTTCAGTAAAAATCGATTTAGTAAAAAATGGAGCTAGTTATGTAGATGTAGTCATAAAAAGTTTTTACCATGATAGTAATGGGTTATATTCTGTCTATGATTTAACTTTCACTGTTCAATCACTACAAGGATCTACCCTAGGTTCAGCTTCTGGTATAACTACCTTAACAGTTCCAGAACGTGAAGGTTACAAGTTTGTTCTCAGTGGAACTTATTATTACATAGCTTGTACAAGTTCAGATTGTTGGGGTTATGATGTCTATACCAAAACTATTTCAGAAACTATAACACTTGATTTTGATAGTATGGTATGGTCAGAAAATCAGGAATCGTTAGGTAATCTTATGCCTACAATAGCATTCTCTGTAGTCATTGTGATTTTTGCAGTAGAATATGGAGTAAACTTCACTAGCAGGAACAAAAAATTCAAGATAATTAATGGTGTTTCTGCAGGAGCAGCTGTAGGCGTATTTATCTATGGAATGGTGGGGATTGGCTTAGCAACAGGAGGAGATTATTTCACGAACTATAGGGCCCCTATTTGGCTTATGATAGGCTCAATCGTAGCTCATTTAGCTACTGCTTTGATTGAGGAAAATACTACCAAGTCTGCTTCAAGACCTTCAACTTCTTATCAACCCGCAACTTACTCGCAACCAATATATCAACCAAGCAGCTATACTCAGAGTACTGTTCAACAACCAACTACTGACACATCAGAACCTTTCGTACCTAAATTTTGCACTAGTTGTGGAGGAAAAATCGAATCAGATTCTAAATTCTGTACTAACTGTGGGGCAGACGTAAATTAGTCACCTTACATGTTCTATTTTTTTATAAATTTTTTTCTCAAATAAATTGGCTGAAATTAATCATCATTTTATACAAAATATGTGTGTAAAATCCCCTAACAAGCAACCTAACAGCACATAACTCCAAAAAAGTTGGGGATAAGTTCTGCACGAATTGTGGGTAATGCGTAATCTAAGTAATTCCTTTTTCTTTCTTTTTTTCTACTCATTTCGAAAAACAATTAAACTGATGTAATTATTCTCAATCAACACTCAGAGTGATACATGTGAATTGGTTCATTATTACAACTAATCGATGCAACCTATTCTGTACCTATTGTCAGAATGAACCCCACCCAGATCTACCTATACGACCCAGCTGGAAAGTTGACCAGCTAGCGCAATTCCTCTCAGAAGATGACGCCCCCACAATTTGTTTCTATGGTGGGGAACCATTATTGTTTCTTGATTTAGTTCAAGAAGTTATGGACACAGTTCCAGCTATCCATTTTACATTACAAACCAATGGATTGTTATTGCA
Organism: Candidatus Heimdallarchaeota archaeon; assembly: GCA_021399395.1. Classification (GTDB taxonomy): domain Archaea; phylum Asgardarchaeota; class Heimdallarchaeia; order Heimdallarchaeales; family Heimdallarchaeaceae; genus UBA460. The sequence continues at coordinate 284 of JAAFKJ010000051.1, read as the reverse complement.
CAAACTTCCTACTGAGTATTTGAATAGGTTTTCATCTATTCTAATTTCCCTAGATGGTGATGAAGAGATTACTGATTTCAGTAGAGGAAAGGGTACATATCAGAAAATTGTTCAAAACATTGAGGATATTAGATCAAGAGGATTTCAAGGAGATTTAATAGCTCGGATGGCTGTTCACGAGAAGTCCAAAATCTTTGATGATGTCCTTTACTTATTGAATACAGATATACTCACTTTCGATAATGTTCATTGGCAACTCGATGTCCAATGGGATGAAGGGATAG
>JAAFKJ010000050.1 GCA_021399395.1 Candidatus Heimdallarchaeota archaeon | reverse complement strand
GTTCTTCAGAAACTTCCCAGAATTTCTTAGCTATTTTTTCGTTACGAGATCTCTTATTTGATGGTTTAACAATTGGGGAACCTCGTAAGTGTAAGAATTTTTCAGGACTATAATATTCTCCTCCTTTGGTTTCTGGATCAAAAGCTGCTCGAAGTTGTGGTAAAACACCCATATCAACAGTTTGTGAAAAGAATATATTCATGAAATTCCAAAATCTTACTTGTCCCTTGGATTCATCTATCTCTCCTCCAGCTGTTTGTAAGTTAGTTCGTGTCCATCCAGGATGAGCTACTACACTTAGAACCGAGCTACCCTTTGCTTTCAGTCTTCTATCTAGTTCGTATCCGAAGTAGAGGTTAGCAATTTTGCTATTACTATATGCCATGATTTTATTATATCCCCCTTTTTCATAGTTCAGTTCATTGAAATTTATCCTACCGAATCTATGACCCATACTAGCTATTGATACGATTCTTGAGTTCTCTGTTTTTTCTAAAATGTTCATCAATAATCCAGTTAGTGTGAAATGACCGAAATGGTTTGCTGCCATGTGGAGCTCTAGTCCATCCTCAGTTATCATTTTAGGTGCAAACATTACTCCAGCATTATTGAATAGAACATCCAATTTTTCATATTTTCCTGTAAATTCTTTAACAAATTCTTTTACAGATGATTGTTTTGATAGATCAATTTGCATGATTTCAAGTGAAGCTTCAGGATTCTCTTTCAAAATGAAAGTTTTTGCGTTTTCAGCCTTTTCCAAGTTACGACACGCCATAATGATGTGTGGATTTTTGTAAGACAAAACTCTTGTAATTTCAAAACCCAAACCACTGTTTGCTCCAGTAATAACTATATTTTTTCCTTTTAAATCTGGAATTTTTCCAGTGGTCCATGTCTCTTTGTTCTTCTTCACCATAATAATACATCCACTTATGCAACTTCGAATTGTTATTTTCTCTTTGTAAGTCTTTTGCTTCCTAATTGAATTTTAAAACAGTAAGATTTATTTCTTATAACATTAATTTAATTACAATGGTTCTAAAAACTAAACAAGTTGGACTCTTTACTTTAATACTATTAGTCTCAAGTTTATTTTCAATTCTGGAAACAAGTTATGCTTATTCACCTCCATCTGAAACGGTAGAATTGCCTCCTTCACTCTATGCAATTAATGCTACCTCATCTACTGAATACTTCAATGAAACAAGTCACCCAAGGTATAGTCTAGTTGCAAGACCAATTGATTTAATCTTGTATCCTAACAAAGGAAATCCAAAGATTCTTGAATATAATGAAACCTTCTTGATTATTGCTAATTTAGAATTTGATACACTTGATTCTGAATTTAAACTGGTAAATGGTAATTCTTCAATCAATCTGATAATCGATTATCAAGGATCTATTTTTGTGGATGATAAATGGCATTTCCTTGTTGAACCAGAAACCTATTTAGCTGGATTATACGATCTTCAGCTTAATTGCAGTGAAGGTAGTGATTATCAGACTCATTCCGTGAAAATTATTGAAGAGCGAACATATCCGTTTAATTTTCTCCATATTTCTGATAGCCATTTTCCATCTTATGACATCTACAATACAACAGATATTGTCTTGAACTTGATTCAAGAAATCAAGCAACTTGATGTAGAATTCGCTATCTTTACAGGAGATTTAATTGAAGGTGCAAGTGCTCGGATGTTTGTAGATCCAGAAACAGGATTATCGCTTGCTGCAAGTGTTCAAATCAAACTTGGTTTGTGGGCTCTTGATCTTCTAGATATGCCTGTCTTTATAATCGGTGGAAACCATGATTTAGATTCTTCTACTCCTCTCCCTGATGACCCTCCCATTGAATGGAAAAGGTATCTGGGGTCTTATCCTATTATGACTTTTGATTATCTCAACTGGTCTTTTCTTGGTTATAGTGTTACAAGAACTGGTCTAAGTGCAACTCATTTTGATGATGTTAAGAAAATACTAGATGATATAAGTCACAACCCAAATGTAATGTTCTATCATTCAGACTATAATGATCAAGCTACTAATTTGAGAAAAGCATACAATATTGAAGTTATGCTATACGGTCATGAACATAATTATGAACAATATGTAAGCAAAAACACTCTTTACTTCTGTCAATCAGCTATGTTTTACAATGATTCAACTGTTTTCACAGTACTGAATTCAACAGCAATCTCATTAAATGGAACTCATTATGATTTCACACCATTATTGGTCTATACAGAGCCTGAGACACCTACGCCAACTGAAACCGCAAATATAATGTTGATAGCTCTGTTGCCAGTGTTTATCCTCATCTCAATCATCAGAAGAAAAAAGATGATTGTTAGCTGATAGTTGAGCTCAATATAAAGTTCATAGGAAATAACTACTAACCTTGGATAATTGCGAAAATAAAATGAAGTCAAAGGAAAAACATATATTAATGCTAAATCGGTATGTATCATAATGCCCTTTACTCCTATCCATCTCGGTTTTGCCATCTTTCTTTTTAGTGTTCTTCCTTTTTTGGATCCTATTGCCTTATTGATTGGTACTGTAATAATTGATCTCGAACCGATATTTTATTTGATAACTGGTATAGGACAGATGCATGGAATTATGCATAGTACCTTAGGGGTATTAGTTTTCTTCATTCCTACATCATTCATTAGCTGGTTATGTTACAGATTTGTAAAATTAGAGAAGTTCTTCCCGAAATTCAATATTTATCTTTCACTTCTTTCAGGAATTGTTGGTTTATTTTCTCATGTGATTTTTGATGGAATTCTTTATTCTGAAATTATGTTCTTGTATCCTTTTTCAATGCAAGCGGGAATGCTTCATAATATGATTCCTTATTCAGCTGTTTATTGGATTTTAGGTAGTATGTTTATAGTAGGGATGTTAGTACTAGGGTTGCGTTATTATTTGAGATATTTGCAAAAAAAGAAATCTACAAAGCAATCAGACCTTATTGGAAGGGAGGACGACTAATCAGACCCATACTACCTTATTAGATGATTCCTTTTCGGAATGAACCCCTTTTTGGAAGGCTCTACCGCTGTTTCGAGTGGAGATGTTTTAAAAATAGATGAAAAGAAATCGTAGTACTGAAGATGAACTTTAGAAGTTATCAGTTATCTACAATATCCTCTTTAGGAATAAGAATGTCAAAACATGGTTTTTCAGTTACTTCATTTAAAATGATTTTCCAATTATGGGCATCAATGAGTTTTTTAACAATGGACAAACCATGAATAGCTTCCTTTTCTCTCGTTGTGAAGGTAGATTCAAAGGCTTCCTTAATGATTTCTTTGTTTATTATTTTTCCATCATT
>JAAFKJ010000049.1 GCA_021399395.1 Candidatus Heimdallarchaeota archaeon | reverse complement strand
GTTCCATATACAATTAAAGTTTCTTTCACGAATATTCACCTTAATACCAGAATCCTCTGTTGAATCAAAGAATTCTGAGATTATATAAGATATTTATCTTTGAACAAATATGAGAATTAAGTTTTATAAATGTATATTAAAAACAAAAAACAGATTCCCAAACTTGCAACTTCTGTAAGTGGTAAAATCCTTCTGAGTTCGTTATAGTGGTTCATCAGAACAACTAGTGCTCTTGCTGACTTTTTCTTCTACTAACTTCGAATCTCCTTTTAAAACGAAGAAATTGTAAACAACCATTATAACTGCTAACCCAAGAAATAGTGATGGTATTGAGAAATCAGCTATTAAACCGAATAATGGTGCAAAAATGAAAACTAGAATCGATTTAATTTGTGCTTCCACACTTAACATAGTTGTTCTCTGTTCTTTGTTAATTATTTCGCCAAGATAATCAACACTTAATGGTCTTCTAATGTTCATAAAGATGTAAATGAGTAGATAAAAGAAAATTACTGCTAAAGGTAATTTCACCCAAATGAAAATTGCATTAAGCAATAGAACAGCTGCAAATAGATAGAACAAGACATCCATGGCATTCTTAGTGTTTTTCAGCCAAGCTTTAACTCTATAAGCATTTCTTGAAGAATATGAAGAAATCAAATAAAAGATAGAATACATTACTCCAAGAATTACTTTAATGAAGTTATCCTCACTTAGATTCAAAGATGCGGGTGCAAAACCTACATTTGCAATTACAACTAAAATGTAGACCTTGATGATCGGTTGAATGTAATCTTTAAGACTCTTATAAACTGCATCATAACTTGATGATGAGAAGATCCCTTTACGAAGTCGTTTATTTTTGAATGCTACAGCCATGCCTTTGAATCCTTGCCCTATTTCCTTCCAGAACGTTGTCTTAGTCTGTACATGATCATTCATGTAAGACGGATATGTTGCTATAAGAATAAAATCTAAGACATAAGGGACAATAGCTATGATGAAAACCCATTGAGCAGCAGGTACAAACAAGATAAATAAGATTGATAAAACTCCATTCAAAGTTGAGCCAATCAATGACCAAGATCTTGTTCTCCCATAAACGAAAGTTTTGTGTTCTTGATATCCCTTCCTGTCCATCCAAGTTAGAATCATAGCTTTGTGTGTACCAGATCTAAATGCTTCTCCTAACCCAAACGTTCCAGCGGCTAGAAAGATTATAAAGAAGAAATTAACTGGTAAACTCAAACCTATAAAATATAATACAAAAGAAACTATGTAGAAACAAAAACAGAAGAGCAACTCGTTTTTCTTACCAAATTTATCTGCTAAAATCCCAGATGGTATCTCGAGAGAGTAAGTGAGTACTTCTTGAACTAAGAAAATTAACCCTATCTGAAATAAAATAAATTCAGAACCAGAGGGAGAAGAGAAAGTAGTCTTCAAACTTATTTGGTAAAAACCAGATAGAAAGTGGATATTGTCCAGATAGGATTTGGCAAGATAATCATAGAGCATGATGATTAGAAAGGGTTCAAAAAATCTTAGATTTTTAAAAAACCCATAAAACTTAAATTTCCACATTAATGGATTCTTTAGGATTTGTTTTTGAACCAATTTATCATTAGATGTTGTACCCATCTCCTACTCCAACTAGCATAGAAATTGAGCTTTATTACCTTTTTCCTTATTTTTCAGCTGTGATGTCTAATATCCTACTTGCTGTTTTAGGTTTTTAGAAAGACCTATCTTTTCCTTTCAATCCTTTTGTTGTTGTAGAATCAAGAAGTAAATGACTTAGATATCCTAGCAAAAAAGCAAAGATAAGATAAACGAAAACTTTGGTATTATATAGAGGAATTAGAACAAAACACATGACAAAAGAAGCAATGAAGAATACTGATAACATGAACCAAGAATGAAAGAATTTTCTGTGATCAGGACTTGTAGGTCTTTCTATTAAATCAGGCAGAATTGAACCAAAAAAAGCACATACTACAGACAATGATAAAATTAGAGTTAGTTGAAGATAATCAAAATCCTCCGAAAATCCCCAATAGGAAACTCCAACGAGAGGTATAGATAATATCAAACCACCTACAATGTGAGTTAGTCTTCTAGGCATTAAATGTCATTCTCCCATATATATTATACACAGAATCATATAAAAACAAAAGTAAAACAGATGTCATACATTTTGAATAAAAGTATTAAAGGTTTAAACCAAAGAAGCATATGGACAATGTTATCGAAACAGCTGCAAGATGGATTAATAAGCTCAAATTAACAACAGATATGCTCAGTGGTCTAAGTGAAGATACTAAACTTCCTAATGGATGGGGAAAACGGGAACTACTTATCCACTTATCTGGATGGGATGAGGAATTTATTGGATTTGCTAAAGAAATGAGAAAGAAAGTAATTTTCTATGCTTTCTACGAAGAAGATGGAGAAACAAAAAATCAACAATTCTTAGAGGATAGCAAAGATTTAGATCTCAATGAAGCAAATGAGAGGTTCAGCAAGTTAAGAAAAGAATTGATTGATGTTTATAAGGAAATTATAAACAAATATCCTCAAAATAACAGAGAATTTCTGGGCTTCTTCTCTATCTGGTGGCATGATGTTCATCATCTGAAACAAGCGGGACTGGATGTTTCCCATCTAGATGAATAAAATTGTTCAACCAATCACGCAACTTTAGCTTGTTGGACATCCATTTTGAAAATTTTTGGTGGACTATTTGGAATAAGGAAATAGTAGAGTAATCCACAACTCTTACAGAAGTACTTCTGATCACCTATTTGGGTGGTATAACGACCACAATTTGAACATTTCATCCTTCTCAAGCCAAAAAGCATTAAATTGCTCTCTGAACATAAAATTAGCGATTTCAAGATTAAAAGCGTTATTCTTCCAGCAAAGAAATATACAGTTTCAGTACCAAAAACGCTCAATTAAGTTTAATTTTTTTAGTACTTTGCTGACCAGTGACAATTGTAATTATTGTAAGAAGCAAAAAAGTTAGAAATACAACGTAAAATATTCCATCAACAATCTCTAATAATGCTAAAATCAAACTAACACAAGATAGAGTACCAAATAATGCAGGTTTAAAAGATCGGATAACAATCTCAGTATAATTCTTATCCTTTTTTGTTTCTTCCACATACAAGATTGTTGTGTCTTCAACCATAACTCGCATTTTTGCATTCTGATTAAAAACTTCTCGTTATGTCTGCTCTCAATTCTCTATTTTACGATATATTTTAAATAACTAAAACCTATCGTGATTCATGGATAAAGAAAAAATCCAGAATAACTATATAGAATCTAATTATGTACGTTTTTTTGTATCATTCCTGACTAAGACTTGGGTGTATGGTTCTTTGAGTTATATGGATTTTGATTTTAATATTTTATCGTTTGACGAATTTATTTCTAATATCAAACGAGAGATTGAGTTTACAGTACCTTATGCAAAAGAATCTGAAAAAAGATTACTTCCATTTAATTTGTTCCTACTCATACGTGATGATATGATACCATTAGATGAGGAGAATTATCAAAGTAACATTGAAAAGCCAAGTGTACTTATTTTCTGCACTCAAGATGAAGAAAAAGGTTTAGAAAATTTAACGTATTTCAAAGATTGTCCTGATGGACAACAATTCTTCAGTTAATTTCATGTAGAAAGAAATTTAAAACAGCTGTTTGTTTTGAGTTACATAATGAGTGATGATTCTGATAAATCAACAAGTAGGATTAAAGGTATAATTACAAATTCTATACTATACTTCTTTGCTATTGGCATAGCTATACTAGTTGGATATTTACTTTATGACTATCTAACTCCTCTAATTTTGATTCTAGTAACTGATATAATAGCTACTATTATTGTTTATTTGGCAAGTGTCATATTTCAAAATACAAGTCTATATGACCCTTATTGGAGTTTTATTCCAATAGTGATCGCGATTTACTGGTTTATAATGGGGGCTCTAGAAATTGGGTTTGGAACTGTTCAAGTTGTAATCTTAATTATAGTTGGTATGTGGGGACTCAGATTGACCTATAATTGGATCAGAGGATGGCAAGGATTGAAACATGAAGATTGGAGATACACTAAGTATCGAACTGAAAAACCCAAACTATTTTGGTTTATCAACCTAACTGGATTGCAGCTTATGCCCACCTTAGTTGTTTTTCTAGGCTGTATGCCTCTTCTACCAGCGTTCACTAATCCAATTGAACCCAATAACATTTTTTACATAATTGGAATCATCATTACTATAATAGCGATATTTCTCGAAACTCTCGCAGATGAACAACAATATGCATTCAGGCAAAAGAAAGAACAAGGTCAGTTATTGGATACTGGATTGTGGAGTCTTTCAAGACATCCAAATTACTTTGGTGAGATTAGTTTCTGGTGGGGGATATATTTCTTTGGTTTGGCAGCTGATACGTCGTACTGGTGGGCTATTGCAGGACCTGTAGCAATGGTGATACTGTTTATGGTTGTAAGTATACCAATGATGGAAAAACGTTTGAAGAAACGTTATCCTAAGTATGAAGATTATCAAAAACGCGTTTCAATGATTATCCCGTGGTTCAAGAAGAAATAACGCTACTATGGGCAAATCTTAAAAGTTATGGTTCTCATCTATCAAAACGTGAATTAAATGAAGATCAAAGACCACTTGAAAAATAACAGAAGAAAGTATGTTTTCTACGGAATTTTAGCAATATTGTTCATTACAGTGCTATCCATATACATAACAGCTAAAGTTACTGACAATAGCCTGATTGAGACTGCATATAATGATAGAATGAAACTCAACACAGAGTGGTTCTTTGACAATTTAACTATGAAAGTTGAAGCACCTGCATATGCTACATTCGATGGGTTGTTGTCGGAATATGTTGATGATTTCTTTATTTACACCATAAGTGCTATAGTAATTCTCTGGGTTGTTAATGTGGTCTTACATGCTGTTAGAAGAAGAATATCTCCAGATATTCATAATACTTTACACGTTTTAATAAGGGCACTTGTTTTGCCAATTTTTCTGATAGCTTATGTGAGTAAATTTGAACCTTTCACAGGATCAATAATAGGTGTTGCAGCAACCTTAGGTGCCGCTATTGGTATAGCTGCTGCTAGATCTGTTAGTGACCTTATATCAGGGCTTTACATGGTTTTCAGCAAGCATCATAATGTTGGTGATTATATTATTATTCCAGAAATTAATGTCGAAGGTGTAGTTCAATCTATATCTATAAACTATATTACAGTCCTCCAACCAGATGAATCAACTTCCGTTATTCCTAATAGCAGACTAAGAGAATTAGAAATTGAAAATATTGCAGTCATTGAACTCCCAGAAGACCAGGATGAAAAAGATGAATTAAAGGAAATCATTCTTTATGGACGAAGAGTTGGTGTAACTGAATATTCTTATCCGCTCAAATGGGCAACTCACTCAGATGCTAGTCATGCGCAATGTGTGGATGCAATACAAATGACAGAAAGGCAATTTGAAAAAGAGCTTGAAGAGCCTGTTACTTGGACAATTACAGATCGAGATAGATTGAATAGAAGATACCAAATTCAACTAGTTGTACTAGATGCTGAAAAGCTACTTGATTTGCCTGGTAATTTCTTAAAGGCATTAGAAGCCAACTACGAAAATCTTCGACAATAGTGACTTACTCTCAAGTAAATATCTGAGAGTTTACACTATATTTATTTCTGAGAAAGAAATGAAAAGTATATTAAATAAAGGCTACCGGAAGAAAAAAAGAGAAAGAGAATATTAAATCCACAACTGGAAGAAATACAAGAGTATAATTCCTGCTGCAAGGATTACCAAACCATTAACTAACAAAAATATTCTCGATACTTTTGGTGGCATAGTTTTTCTCCCATCATCGTTTACCCAGAAGATGTGCACTAGAGCAGTACCTTTCCATTCTTTC
>JAAFKJ010000048.1 GCA_021399395.1 Candidatus Heimdallarchaeota archaeon | reverse complement strand
TTGCTCTTCTGAATATAGGTGCCCATTTAGTTTCAATAATTACATCCTCATCTTTAATGTCGTTAGCTTTCAAAGCTTTAACTAGGTTTGATTCAGATCTACCAAACCCATACATTTCAGCAGTATCAAAGAAATTTATTCCTCCAGCAAAAGATTCTTTGATTATGTCGTTTTTAATTTCGTCTGAAACATCTGGTGTCATGCGACCCAAAATACCTTTCCCACTCATCCACATCATCACACCAATACCAATGGGTGAAACTTCTATGTCTGTTTTACCAAGTGTTCTTTTCTCTAACATTTGTTTATCTCCAAGCAATCATTTAGAATGCAAATAAGAAGATATGTAAAAATACAAAAAAAACAAAAAAAAGAAGATAGAAATTACTTCTTCTTTAAGAATGGTATATTGATTATTTCCTTTCTATTAAGAATATATAGTACTGCAGCGATTAGTCCTAATCCAAAAATTGTCCCCAGTACTATTGCTAGAACTGTTCCTCTTCCTGGATAATCTTTTGGATCTAGGGGGTCAGTGCCTTCCATTATTTCGGTATAGTCATCAAAGCCATCTCCGTCTGAATCAGCCTCGAATGGGTTAGTATGATACACCATAACTTCGGCATTTTCTGTTAGATTATCTCCGTCTATATCGATGAATGGGTAGAGATCAATATTTCCGTCTCCTGGAATTGTATAAGTTCCTGTTCCGTTCCAATCCGAGTAGTGATTGCCTATTTCTAGAGTTTCATCATACCATTTTACATTAATAGAATTTTCATCATGCATTAGAGGTGCTGTCAAATTTCCATAATTGATGAAAACATTATAGTAGATTAGTGCATTTTGTAGTTCCCATGAATAAAAAACTAAATCAGAACCAGGATCCTGAATGTCACTGGTAACGATATTAAATTTCATTTCAAAATTCGTTATATTGTCCAAATAAAATCCACTTTCACCCATTTGTAACAAAGTATTATTGTTGATTTGTACATCCTTTGCATATGCGATTTCAATTCCATATTCAAATCCTGTCAAATGATTTTTTTGTATAACGATATTATCTACCTCATCCATGTCAATTCCATTACCATACCCTTCTAAGATAGAATCCTTTATCAAAATATCATTGGTGTTCTCTACTTCTATCCCTCTCCTTCCTCTTACTTCTATATCTCTTAAAGTTATTTCTGTACAATTATGGACTTGCATCCCTATATTTACATCTGTTGCAGATAGTTTTTCTACGATAGTATTTGTTGAATTTACAATATATGCTTGTGCATAATTTTCTGCATTTATAATCTCATTATTTCTATTGACAAATAAACCAAATGGTCTACCATTGATTAGATTATTTTCAATAGTATTATTCATTAACTCCGCAGCTTCATCAGTAGAGAAATAGAACCCTGTTTTGTGTAGAATATTATTTCTTATAATTGTGTTTGTTACTCTACTAACACTAAATGAACTAGCATTTCCATAAAAGATGTTATTTTCTACGGTATTATCTTGGTCATGTATTCCAATTACTGAACCACTATAAATTCCTACATTGGAAACAATGTTATTGGTAAAAGTCAATCCTTCTCTATAATGAGAACCTTGAGTAAACTTGAGTGTGCAATTGTCGATAGTTAAATATTTTGCATTTGAACCACCAATTGCTAAAGTAGCTTCCACTGTGCAGTTGATTATACTTGCCTCTCCATTTGTTATATCATGTATATAAACACCATAAGTACCCCTCCCTATCAAATGGGAGTCACGAAGCTCATAATAAGTTCCAGCTGAAACACCATCAAATCTCACTGGATAATCTGTTGTGTTGATATATAAATTATCGATAATGTATGGGGCATCTGATGCCCCACTTCCAGCTGAGCTGTAAGAAGCTATGTTTGAATCATTAATCACTATTCCAGATGTTGAATATGCATTTAACCCTGAAGCCTGCTCCTCTATTCTCTCTGTTCCCCCAATACTTGGAACTTGAGATATCAGAATTAGCATCAGTACACTTGTTAAACAAATCTTTAGTGCTATTTTTTGTGCCTTTTTAGATGTCATTTGAGATTTTTTCTAATCTGATTTATTAAACTTTTACATATTTTTAGTGACACTTCTGCTAATATAGGAATGTCAAACAAAACTAAGATGGTTATTCAAATGTAGAAATCATCTAAAGTGAACTCTAATTCCTCATCAAATAGATATGAAGTAGTTAAACGACATATCATGAGTAGAAACTCAAAGCTTTATCTCTGAACCAGTCAGTTAAGGAGTGAAAAACCATGGTTTAAGGAGAATATATGAATGTCTGATTTTTTCCTTTTTTGATAATAATGACTTCAGAAATAAAATATGGATTAGCTTTAATTCAATTCAAGGAGTTTGCAGATCCCAATATTGTAGTTGAATTTGCTGTTGAAGCTGAAAAGGCAGGTTGGGATGGAATCTTCCTGTGCGATCATCTTCTTTTTGAGAAAGACGAAATTCAACCGATAGCTGAGTTGTGGGTTTTATTAGGTGCAATTGCAGCAAAGACCTCAAGAATAAAAATAGGAACATATGTAACTCCCCTTCCACGTTATCATCCGTGGCAGTTCGCTAAAATGGCTGCTACTTTAGATGTTCTATCAAATGGTAGACTAATATTGGGTTTAGGTATAGGTGGTCCTGAGGATGAATTTAAGGCATTTGGAGAGACGTATGATACTAAAATTCTAGCAGAAAAATTAGAGGAAGAAATAACAATTATTCAAGGTCTATGGACAGGTGAACCTTTCTCATTTTCAGGAAAACATTATGAGGTAGACAATGTAGGCTTCTTACCAAAACCAGTTCAATCTCCTAGAATTCCTCTGATAATGGGTGGAATGTGGCCTAGCAAAAAACCATTTGTTAGAGCTGCTCAATTCGATGGTGCTATGCCTATTCACAAGAATTTTCCTCAAGACCTAACACCAGATGAAATAAGACAGATTATCGCGTTAATCAATAGTAATCGTAAAACAGAAGATAAGTTTGAAATAATTGTTTCAGGTACTGGATTTTTCAGTCCAGATCAGCATAAGTCAATGATTCAATCTTACATTGATTCAGGAATTACTTGGTGGTTAGAACATGTTAATACTCTAATGCAACCCTCGGTAGAAGAAATGAGAAAGATGGTGAAACAAGGCCCTCCAAGGCCTTAAATTCTTTTTCATTCGTAAAATCGTTTAGATAGCTATAAAAGTGTCTATAGCTTCCAATCTGTCATCTCAATTACAAGCGAGGCAGTGTTCAATTGAAATTGTTAAAGAAAAAGAAACTTATGATTTTCGTTTTACTTACCATTGTTATTACAGTTACATTAATAGTAATTCCTTATCCTCCAATAAGGCCAAGAAATATTCCTCTCGATGATTATTCTTATACGATAAAATATGCCGAGTATGAATTGGATAAACATAATCTTCCTAGTACAGCTGTAAGTCTACTTGACGGTGACAATATTGTCTATCAGCGAGTAACAGGTTTTTCCAATATCGAAGAAGAGTATGAAGCCGATGACAACACTGTTTACAAAGCTGGATCTATTTCTAAGTTATTTACAGCTATAGAAATTATGCGATTATATGAAGAAGGATTGGTGGATTTAGACGCACCTATCACAACTTATCTTCCAGATTTTTCTATAAGCAGTAGATTCAATGATACAGAACCTATAACGATTAGGAATATTTTGTCTCATCGTTCTGGCTTACCAAGAAATGGTAATTTACCTTTATGGGCGTGGGATAATACCACTTATGTTATGAGAGATTTGGTTGCATCTCTAGAAGAATCTAATGTTGCTTATCCTGCAAATTATAGATTTAAGTACTCAAATATAGGGTATAACATTCTCGGAAGAATAATAGAAGTTGTTAGAGGTGAGTGGTTTGCAATATATATGAGAGATTCACTGCTCCATCCTATTGGTATGACATCCAGTGGTTTT